>CAXTQM010000064.1:0-9787 GCA_964246205.1 uncultured Beijerinckiaceae bacterium
GCCACGATGCCGGATTGAAGCCTTTCGAGCAGAACGTCGGCACCGCCGCCAAGCTGATCGAGGAAGGCGGCATCAAGGGGCAAGAAATCGTCATCGTAACGTCGCCGACCTACGAGAACCCGGTCAAGGAGATCTGCAAGGACCTCGAAGAGGTCGGGCTAAAGGGTAAAGTCGTAGTCACCAAGGACGACCCGCCGGAGGGCTGGGACATCAAGCTCGAATGGTACTTCGACTGGTCGCCGCAGTATCCCATCGGCGTCGTGCACCGCGAGTTCTTCGGCAAGAGTGGCATCCTTCGTCACGCGCCGGAGGATCCTAACTTCGACGCGCTCTACGACAAACTGGTGGCCACGGTGAAGCAGCCCGACCAGGAGAATGTCGTCAAGGAGGTCGAGCGCTATTGCTACGACAACGCCAAGGCGCTGTTCCTCTACTCGCCCTACACGCTGTTCGCTGTCTCGGATCGCGTCGACTTCACGGCCTATGACACTTGCATGTCTGAACTGGCCGAAACCAAGATCAAGGGCTGAGCGCTCTCGCGATCATCGAGGCCGGACCCGCGTGGCAGTGGGCCCGGCCTCTTCATTTGAGATGGCCGCAGGCCAGCGTTTCGGGATGGCAATTGCCGTCGGCATCGCGTCGCGCCACGCAGATCGTGCCGTCCTTCAGATCGATATGATCGAGGTCGGGTCCGACCACCGCCTTGATGCAAAGGCCGGGTACCGGCGGCGAGAGCATGAACTTGTCGGAAAGCGCCACGCTGTAGGCCTTGCGCGGCTCGTCGAGCCGGCGCACCGCCGCGGTGTCGGTCGAGGCGGAATGCCCGTCGCGCTGCGCCGTGATCAACGCCCTGCCGTCAGTCGCGCCGGCAGCGAAAGTCAAAGCCAGCGTGTAGGCGTAGGCCTTGCCGCCGACGTCGTAGCCGAAATCGACCGTCAGCGATCCCGGCGTCCGGTTCTTCAGCACCGGCCCGTCCGGCAGGCTTTTCGGCTCGAAGCCGGTCGAGCCCGGCAGCGACGTCAGGATGGCGAAGCCTTCCGGGGTGGTCCGCAGGCTCCGCAGCGCAACGCGCCAGACGATCAGCGCCCCAACCGCGAGGATCAGCACGAGCACCACGGCTGCGGCGGTCTTCATCGTCCGTGACATGCGGGCTCCTCGAGCGTGGCTGCCGCATGGGCGAGCGCCGGAGCGAAGTCAATGTCACGTGCTTTGTGCGCGCGGACCCCGCGTGCGACACTGGCGCGAGGATGACCAGAGCGAATCGCCTCAGCCTCCGCGAGATCGCGACCGACCGCACGCTCGCGCTGATGCTGGGGCTCGCCTTCGGCACCGGGCTGCCGTTCCTGCTGGTGTTCTCGACGCAGTCGGCGCGGCTGACCGAGGCCAAGGTGCCGATCGAGTCGATCGGCCTGATCTCCTGGGTGGCGCTGTGCTACTCGCTCAAATTCCTGTGGTCGCCGCTGATCGACAGGGTCGACGTGCCGGTGCTCGCACCCCTGCTCGGGCGCCGCCGCGCCTGGCTGCTGACGGCGCAGACCGGCGTCATCGTCGGGCTCGTCGGCCTCGCTCTCGGCGATCCCGCGCGCTCGCTCGGCTTCATCGTGGCCTGCTCCGCCTTCACCGCCTTCTTCGGCGCAACGCAGGACATCGTCGTCGACGGCTGGCGCATCGATGCCGCGCCGGTCGAGCGCCAGGGCATCATGGCGGCGACTTACCAGCTCGGCTATCGCCTCGCCCTGCTGTCGGCCGGCGCCGGCTCCTTCTACCTCGCGCAGTTCTTCAGCTGGCGCACCGCCTATCTCGCCATGTCCGCGCTGATGCTCGTCGGCGTCTGCGCCGGCCTGCTCTCGCCGCGCCTGACTACGCGCGAACGCGACGCGCTCGGCACCGACGAAGCGCTGCACAGCTCCTATTTGAGCGGTCTTGCATCGGCTGGACTCGATCGCTTCAGGACCGTCCTGCTGATCGTTGGCGTCGCCAACCTCGCCATCATGCTGTTCATCGAGGTGCTGCAGATCGCTCATGGCAGAAGCGTCGGCCTCGAAGCCGGGCTAGTGGCGCTGCTCGTCGTCGGCGTGCTCGACCTCGTGCTCGTGCTCGTGCTCACGGGGCGCACCGAGGCCGACCAGCGCCGCCGCATCGCCATGGACCGCGCCTTCGTCGCGCCCGTCGCCGACCTCGTGGTGCGCTATCGCTGGTGGCTGCTGGCGATCCTGCTGCTGGTCGCGCTCTACCGCCTTCCGGACTTTCTCACCGGCGTCATGGCCAACCCGCTCTACATCACGCTGGGCTTCCAGAAGGCCGAGATCGCGACCGTGACCAAGGTCTGGGGCATCTGGATCGGCATCGGCGGCGCGTTCGCCGGCGGCTTGGCCATCGCCCGCATCGGCCTGATGCCGACGCTGCTCATCGGCGGGGTCGCCGCCTCGGCCTCGCACCTCTGCCTCGCCCTGCTCGCCGCGCAGGGCCAGCGGCTCGACCTGTTGGCGCTCTCGGTCGGCGTCGAGAGCTTCGCCGGCTCCTTTGCCGGCACCGCGCTCATCGCCTACATGTCGTCGCTGGTGTCGCCGCAGATGGCCGCCAGCCAGTATGCGCTGCTGTCCTCGCTCTACGCCCTGCCCGGCAAGATCATCGGCGGCCTGTCGGGCTTCGCCGTCGCCGCCTGGGGCTTCCCCGCCTTCTTCGCGTCGTCCTCCTCGATCGGCATCCCCGTGGCGCTGCTCTGCCTGGTCATCTGGGCCCGCCAGCGCCGGCTCTCCGGCCGCGGCGCCGTGCCGATCGGCGCCAGTTAGGGGCTGCGCTCCCTTCCGCCGGTGCGCGCCATGGCCTAAGCCGCAGCCAATCTCTCCTCGCGTGCCCGGCCCCCATGATCCGCCTCGACAAGATCGGCAAGCAGAACGGCAAGCAGATCCTTTTCATCGAGGCCTCGGCCGCGCTCCAGAAAGGCGAGAAGGTCGGGCTCGTCGGGCCCAACGGCGCCGGCAAGACGACGCTGTTTCGCATGATCACCGGCGAGGAGCCGCCCGACGAGGGCCAGGTCTCGAGCGACCGCGGCATCACCATCGGCTATTTCAGCCAGGACGTCGGCGAGATGGCCGGGCGCAGCGTCGTCACCGAGGTGATGGACGGCGCCGGTCCGGTCAGCACGGTGGCGGCCGAGCTGAAGGAGCTGGAGGCGGCGCTCGCCGACCCCGACCGTTTGGACGAGATGGACGCGCTGATCGAGCGATACGGCGAGGTGCAGGGCCGCTTCGAGGAGCTCGACGGCTACGCGCTGGAAGGCCGCGCGCAGGAGGTGCTGGCCGGACTTTCCTTCAGCCAGGAGATGATGGACGGCGACGTCGGGCTGCTCTCCGGCGGCTGGAAGATGCGCGTGGCGCTCGCCCGCATCCTGCTGATGGACCCCGACGTCATGCTGCTCGACGAGCCCTCCAACCATCTCGACCTGGAGAGCCTGATCTGGCTCGAGGCCTTCCTCAAGGGCTTCGAGGGCGCGCTGCTGATGACCTCGCACGATCGCGAGTTCATGAACCGCATCGTCGGCAAGATCGTCGAGATCGACGCTGGTTCGCTCACCACCTATTCCGGCGACTACGGCTTCTACGAGCAGCAGCGCGCGCTGGCCGAGACGCACCAGCAGTCGCAGTTCGAGCGCCAGCAGGCGATGCTCGCCAAGGAGATCAAGTTCATCGAGCGCTTCAAGGCGCGGGCGTCGCACGCCGCGCAGGTGCAGAGCCGGGTCAAGAAGCTCGACAAGATCGAGCGCGTCGAGCCGCCCCGCCGTCGCCAGACGGTGACATTCGACTTTCCGCCGGCGCCGCGCTCCGGCGACGACGTCGTCGCCCTGAAGAAGGTCGGCAAGCGCTACGGCAGCCGCACCATCTACGAGGGGCTCGACTTCGCCGTGCGCCGCCGCGAGCGTTGGTGCGTGATGGGCATCAACGGCGCCGGAAAGTCGACGCTGCTGAAGCTGGTGACGCATTCGACGGAGCCCGACGAGGGCACGGTGGCGCTCGGCGGCACCGTCAAGCTCGGCTATTTCGCCCAGCATTCGATGGACCTGCTGGACGGCGAGGCGACCATCTTCGCCGCCCTCGAAGCCTCGGTCCCGCAGGCCGGCCAGGGCTCGCTGCGCGCGCTTGCCGGCTGCTTCGGCTTTTCCGGCGACGACGTCGAGAAGCGCTGCCGCGTGCTCTCGGGCGGCGAGAAGGCCCGGCTCGTCATGGCCAAGATGCTGTTCGATCCGCCCAACTTCCTGGTGCTCGACGAGCCGACCAACCACCTCGACATCGCCACCAAGGAGATGCTGATCAAGGCGCTGGCCGCCTATGAGGGCACGATGCTGTTCGTGTCCCACGACCGGCACTTCCTTGCCGCGCTCTCCAACCGCGTGCTGGAGCTGACGCCGCATGGCATCCACCAGTACGGCGGCGGCTACACGGAGTACGTGGCGCGCACCGGCCAGGAGGCGCCCGGGCTGAGGAGCTGAGCCGGCCGGTCCGCCGAGCTTCCTCGCAGACAACGCCTTTCCTCGCCTGCCGGGCTGTTCGCCGTCGTCCGCCGACCCACCTGTTACGAAAGGGACGCTCGGATGGACACCTATGACGAAATGGACAGCGGCGGACATGCCGAACCTCTCGGGTCGAACGGTTGTGGTAACGGGCGCTTCGAGCGGCATCGGCGAAGTGGCGGCCGAGGCTTTCGCCGCGAAGGATGCCGAGGTCGTGCTGGCAGTGCGCAATCGCGACAAGGGCGAGCGTGTGCTCGCCGGCATCCTGCGGCGCCATCCGGCCGCTAAGGCTCGCGTCATGATCGTCGACCTCGCCGACCTCGCCAGCGTGCGCGCGTTCGCCGACAAGGCGGTGCACGCGCTGCCGCAGATCGACATCCTGCTCAACAATGCCGGGCTCGGCATGCAGCGCCGGCGCGCGGTGACGGCCGACAGCTTCGAGCGCCAGTTCGGCACCAACCATCTCGGCCAGTTCGCCCTGACTGGGCTGCTGCTGCCGGCTCTGCTCAAGGCGCCGAGCCCCCGCGTCGTGTCGATCTCTTCGATCGCGCACCGCGGCGGCGCCATCGATTTCGACGATCTTCAGGGTGAGAAGCGCTATTCCGGCGGCAAGGCGTACAACCAATCCAAGCTTTCAAACCTCCTGTTCGCGCTGGAACTCGACCGCCGCGCCAAGGCTGCCGGCGCCCGCCTCATCAGCGTCGCCGCCCATCCCGGCGTCGCCACCACCGGCTTCGTCGCCGCCATCGGTCTGCCAGGCCCCATCAATCAGCTCGCCGAACTGGGCATGAAGGTCTTTGCACAAAGCGCGCAACGTGGCGCTTTACCCGGCCTCTACGCCGCGTCCATGCCAGGCGTCGAGGGCGGCCAATATTACGGTCCCGACGGGATCGGCGAGGTGCGCGGCTGGCCCAAGCGCGCCACCTTGGCGCCGAAGGCGAAGGATCCGCGGCTGGCTGCGCGCCTTTGGACCGTGTCGGAAGATCTGACCGGCGTGACCTACCGCCAGCTGGAGCCCCGCTTCAGCAACGCATGAGGTCGCTTGCATCGGTCGCGAAGGTACATACGCTGCGCCGATGATCTACGATACGCTCAGGTGGCGCGCCGCCATCGTCCTGGACCTGTTCGGCACCGCCGGCCTTGACGAAGATGTCGGCGCACTAGGCTCCGCTTGACCCGCCGGCCCTGCCCCACTAGCCGCCGGGCATGACCGCTGCGCCTTGCTCCCTGCCCCACCTCGACAGAGGCCTTTCCGTCCTCTCCGCCGGCAGGGACTTGCTGCTCTGCGACGTGTGGGGCGTGATCCACAACGGCGTCGTCTTCCACCCCGCCGCAGTCGACGCCCTGTTGCGCTTCAAGGCCGGCGGCGGCACGGTGATCCTCGTCACCAACGCGCCGGCGCCGGAGGCCCAGGTGTGGTCGAGAATGCAGCGCCTCGGCGTACCGCGCGACTGCTTCGACCGCATCGCCACCTCGGGCGATGTCGCCGCCGCCACGCTGGTCGAGGCGGGCTGCCCGCCGGTGTTCAACATCGGGCCCCCTGACTATGATGTCGCGATCTACGGCGAGGCCGAGCGGCTAGGGCCGCGCAAACCGGCCCGCGTCGCCATCGGCGAGGCGGAGTTGGCGCTCTGCATCGGGCTCGACGACACCGGATCGCGCCCCGAGGATTACGATAGGGTACTCGAGCGGCTCCGCGCGCACGATCTCGTGATGATCTGCGCCAACCCCGACATCGTGGTGGAGGTCGGCGACGAGCTCTACTATTGCGCCGGCGCAATCTCGGAGCGCTACGAGGCGCTCGGCGGCACGGTGGTGCAGACTGGCAAGCCGTTCCCGGCGATCTACGCGCGAGCCCGCGCCATGGCCGAAGCGGTCCGAGGCAAGCCGACCCCTCGAGATCGCATTCTCGCCATCGGGGACGCCGTGCACACCGACGTCCGCGGCGCGGCACGCGAGGGCATCGACGCGCTTATGATCACCGCCGGTATTCATCGTGCGGCGCTGCATGGTGCGCGCGACACGCCGCTGGATCATGCCGCGCTGCGGCAGTTCCTCGACGAGGCGGGCGCGGCACCCCTCGCGGCGCTCGGCGCGCTTTCTTGGTGATCAGGCCGCCGCAGCGGGAACGAAGATCGCGTCGATCTTGCTCTTCAGCGTCGCGGCGTTGAACGGCTTCACGATGTAGTGGCTGACGCCGGCGCGACGGGCGGCGACGACATTGTCGGTCTTCGATTCGGCCGTCACCATGATGAACGGCACGTCGCCGTTGACGCCCTCCTCGCGGACTTTCTGGAGCAGCTGGAAGCCGGTCATCGGCTCCATGTTCCAATCCGAGATGATAAGGCTGTAGCGCTTGTCGTGCAGCTTTTTCAGCGCCGTCTCGCCGTTGGCGGCGTCGTCGACGTTCTCGTAACCGATCTGCTTCAGCAGGTTGCGGATGATGCGGACCATCGTCTGGTAGTCATCGACGACCAGGATGGGCATGCACGGATCGATCGTCATTGTGGGTCTCCGCCTGCCGGCGCTCGCTGAAGGGCTGATCCGATATCGGACCGCCTCGGTTGTCCTCATAAGGGAGGACCCCACTTGCCATTCCCTTAAGCGGTCGGCTGCAATGCCGTGCATCCCGCGGCGAGAGGCGTGGCCAAAGCCGGCCAGTGCTCGTTATGCTTGACGACAGATCACCGAAAGGCGAGGGTCCGCCCGCTCGCGTGAGCGCCGTTCTGAGCGGCCCTGTTACCGACGACTACAGCAACGGCTCCTTCGATCGGCATGCCTGGCGCGACCTTGGCCGACCCTTACCGCAAGCCGGGCTTTACCCTCTCCATCGATCCGCGGGAGCCCCCTGAGTGCTTCGCTGGCGCGGTCTACGCGCTGGGCAATTTCGACGGCATGCATCGCGGTCACAAGGCGGTCCTGACGCGCGCCCGCGCCCTGGCCGCCAAGCGCAGCGTGGCCGCCGCGGTGCTGACCTTCGAGCCGCACCCCAGCGATCATTTCTCGGGCGCCTCGACAATCTTCCGCCTCACCCCGCTCGCCTTGAAGGCGCGTCTCGCCGAGGAGCTCGGCATGGACGGCCTCACGGTGCTGCCTTTCGACGCCGCGCTCGCCGCCATGCCAGCCGAGGATTTCGTGGCCGACATCCTGGTCGGCAGGCTTCGCGCCGGCGGTGTGGTTGCCGGTTACGACTTTCACTTCGGCAGCAAGCGAGGCGGCACGCCGGCCTTCCTTCGAGATGCCGGCTGGCGCCACGGCTTTGCGGTGGAGATCGTCGACAAGGTCGCCGCCGATCCGAGCGGCGCAATCGTGATCGCCTCTTCGACAGCGACTCGGGCCGCGCTCGAAATCGGCGACGTGTCGCGGGCCGCGACGCTGCTCGGTCACGACTTCGCGATCGTCGGCACGGTGATCGGCGGCCAGCGGCTCGGCCGCACGCTAGGCTTCCCGACCGCGAACCTGCAGGCGGACCCAAGCTGCCGGCTGCGCCACGGCATCTACGCCGTGCGCGCCTCCATGGACGGCGCAGTCCGCGACGGCGTCGCCAGCTGGGGTCGGCGACCCACGGTGGACAACGGTGCACCGCTGCTCGAGGTCCATCTCTTCGACTTCACCGGCGATCTCTACGGCCGCGAGATGGAGGTTGCGTTCGTCGCCTGGCTGCGCGGCGAAGAGAGGTTCGACAGCCTCGAACTCCTGACCGTCCAAATGCTTGAGGATGCCCGACGCGCACGGGAGGCGCTTGCCGAGCCGGCCGAGGCCCTGGCCGCCCGGCCTTGAGGAGCATGCGATGAGCGACGACGAGCGTCCCGCAAAGGTGGCGGTCCACGAGATCGGTCAGCCGCTCGACAGCCTGTCGCTGCACGAGTTCGACGAGCGGCTGGCGCTGTTGCGCCTCGAGATCGCCCGCCTGGAGGCGGCGCGTGATCGCAAGCGGACGGCACTCGACGCCGCCGGGTCGATCTTCGGCAGCCGCTGAGCTGTGCCATTTCGGGTCACATGTCGCATTTCGCCCGACTGCGGAGTTAACGTCGCAGCGGTTTCTCAGCGCCTTTTAATGCCTATTTTGGCTCTGCCCTCGCGGCGCTCGCGATGTTAACCTTGAGAAAGCGTAAACGTTTGCACTTCGGCGATTGGCGCTAAGATTGCCGATGCCTCGATCGAGTAAAGAGTAGCGTACAGGATCGTCATGGCCAGCATCTTCGCCGTCCCCTCCACTCCGGTCTCTTTCGGCGTCAAACTAGCTGCCTCCGGCACCTTCGATGCCCTGTTCCGCGACGGCATGGCGCTCGTCGAGGACACTGCCGCCTATCTCGACGGCGACGGCCGTGACCAGTCTCGACATCTGGGCCGTGTTGCGGCCCTGGCCTATGCCTCGGAAAGCATGCGACTCACCACGCGGCTGATGCAGGTCGCCTCCTGGCTGTTGCTGCAACGGGCGGTCAACGAGGGCGAGATGAGCGTCGACGAAGCTGCCGCCGACAAGCGCCGCACGCGGTCAGCCTGGCAGGCAGTGCCGGCACCGGCACCCGATGCCGCGCAACTGCCGCCGAGCCTTTTGACGCTCATCGAGGCCTCGCTCGATCTCCAAACCCGCATTCAGCGGCTCGACACGATGATCTGCGTACCACCGGCGCCGAGCGTCGCACCCAACGCGCTCGACGCGCAGCGCGCCCTGCTGCAGCAGGCTTTTTCGCCGCGATAGCATGGCCTCGACGCGCTTGCCTCGCGGCGGGGCGGGTCCTAGGGTCGCGGCGCTTCACCTCCGGCGCGAACGATGGCATCTCTCACATCCGATCAGCTGCTCGATCGCAGACGCCTGCAGCGCCGAATTTCCTTGTGGCGCTGGATCGCCTTCGCCGCTCTTGCGATCGCCATCCTCGTCGCCGGCTGGCGTCTGACCGGTCGAGGCGGTCCGGGCGCTCTGGTGCCGCATATCGCGCGGCTGCAGATCGGTGGACTGATCACCGGCGACAGCGAAACCATCAAGCTCGTCGACGACATTGCCAAGTCGAACGCCTCGGCTGTGCTGGTCGAGATCGACAGCCCCGGCGGCACGACGTCGGGTTCGGAGCGGCTCTACGATGCGCTGCGTCGTCTCTCGGCGAAAAAACCGACGGTGGCGGTCGTCGGCGGCCTTGCCGCCTCCGGTGCCTACATCGCGGCCATCGGCACCGATCACATCGTGTCGGAGGGCAACTCCCTCGTCGGCTCAATCGGCGTGCTGTTCCAGTTTCCCAACGTCGCCGACGCGCTCGACAAGATCGGCGTCAAGGT
>CAXTQM010000065.1:0-9772 GCA_964246205.1 uncultured Beijerinckiaceae bacterium
ATCAGCACCTTGTCGCGCTTGCCCTTGATCGCTTGGCCCGACGGCTGGCTGGCGCTGTTCTTCTATACGCTCACGGTCACCATCGCCATCGCGCTGATCCATGCCATGACCCGCGCCTTCCATCGCGCGGCGCGCGCCGAGACGGCGTTGCGGCTCGCCAACGACAGGCTGGAGTCGCGGGTCCGCGATCGCACCGCGGCACTCGAGCAGCAGATCGCCGAGCGGGAAGCTGCCGAAGCGAAGATCCGGCAGATGCAGAAGATGGAATCGGTCGGACAGCTGACCGGCGGTATCGCGCACGACTTCAACAACATGCTGGCGGTGGTGATCGGCAGCCTGGAGATGGCGCGCCGGCGCGTCGACGAGCCGGCGCGGCTCGCCGGCTTTCTCGCCAGCGCCGAAGAGGGCGCCAAGCGCGCCTCGCAGCTGGTGGCGCGACTGCTCGCCTTCTCGCGGCAGCAGGCGCTAGAGCCGCGCGTGCTCGACGCCAACGAGTTCGTCGTCGGCATATCAGAGCTGCTGCGCCGCACGCTCGGCGAGCAGGTCCGGGTCGAGACGCTGCTCGCGCCCGACCTGCGACCCTGCTTCGCCGACGCGATCCAGCTCGAGAACGCGATCCTCAACCTGGCGGTCAACGCCCGGGATGCCATGCCCGACGGCGGCCGCCTCACGATCCAAACAGCGAACGCGGAGATCGACGACCATTACGTCCGCCACCATCCTGAAGCGATCGTCGGCGACTACGTCGAGATTACCGTCGAGGACGTCGGCAGCGGCATGCCGCGCGAGGTGATCGAGCGCGCCTTCGACCCGTTCTTCACCACAAAAGGTATCGGCAGGGGAACCGGCCTTGGGCTCAGCCAAGTCTACGGCTTCGTCAAGCAGTCCGGCGGCCACGTCGCGATCTATTCCGAGCTCGGGCACGGCACGGTGATCCGACTCTACCTCCCGTGCTGCGCGGAGGAGGCACTCGCCTCAGATTTCGGTCGCGACGGCGGCGAGATCGAGGGCGCGCGCGGCGAGATCGTGCTGGTCGTCGAGGACGAGCCCGGCGTGCGCGAGGTCAGCGTCGACGCGTTGCGCGAGCTCGGCTACCGCGTGGAACAGGCCTCCGGCGGCTGCGAAGCTCTCGACCTTCTCACCGCGATGGCACATGTCGACCTGCTCTTCACCGATGTGGTGATGCCCGACATGACCGGGCCGCAACTCGCCGTCGCGGCGCGGTTGCTGCGCCCGGCGTTGCGGGTCGTCTTCACCACCGGTTACGCCCGCAACGCTGTCCTCGCCGCCAACGCTGCCGAAGACCCCGTGGTGGTGCTGCCGAAGCCTTTCACCTTGCGGCAGCTCGGTACCAAGGTGCGCGAGGCGCTGGATCGCGAGCCGGCGACGGTCTGACGAGCACGCTCTCGCCGCCGCCGGCGACCGTCTATGGGGTGCGACCGCGCGGCATGCCGAGATAATCGAGCTTACCCAGCGGCACGCCCTTGAGCCTGAGGATGTCGTAGGCGGTGGCGGCGTGGAAATGCAGGTTGGGAACCGAGAACGACAGCACGAACTCCACCGCCGTGAATAGCCGCCGGCGTTCGCCGGCGGCGAACAGCACCTCGCGCCGTGACAGCTCGTCGAGCTCGGCGGGCGTGATCGCCTCGATCTGCGCCAGCGCGTCGGCGACGCGCCCGCGAAGCTCATCCCATTCGTAGGGTGGCGAAGGCTGCGGCGGCGCGAAATGGCCGGTGCGCAGCCCCTCGATGGCGTCGAGCGAGTGGTGAACCACTGAGCAGATCTGGAAATGCAGGGGCTTCATGTCCACGGCAAGCGCGAAGTCGAGCATGCCTTCGAGATCAACCCCTTGTTGCTTGAAATAGGCCTTGCCCTTGTCCAGCGTCGCGCAGACTCCCAGCAGGCTCTGGCGGTAGACAGCGACGCTGATGTCGTGAAACGGGATGCTCACAGGCCTGTGTAGACGTTTCTCCTACGCACGTCCTGCCGTGCGGCAAGACTGAACGAGTCCGCCGCCGTGGCGCCACGAACCCGGCCGAAAAGGAGCGACTTCACGGCCTCTTAACGCTGCCGGGCCATGGTTCGAAGGCGCGACATTCGCGGTACGAGCGAAGGATCAGGGCTTCGATGCACGTCGGCTGGATGCGTAAGCCACTCGCTGTGGCCGCGACCCTTTTGGCCCTCGCCGCACCGGCCTCGCGTGCCGACCAGATCGGCAAGGCCTCGGGCCTGCCGGTGCCGCGCTACGTCAGCCTCAAGTCCGACCGGGTGAACCTGCGCGAGGGTCCGTCGAAGGAGAACCGCACGACCTGGATTTATCAGCGCGCCGGCCTGCCGGTCGAGATCACCGCCGAATTCGAGACCTGGCGCAAGGTACGCGACAGCGAGGGCTCGGAGGGCTGGGTGTTGCACTCGCTGCTTTCCGGCCGTCGCACCGGGCTCGTCACGCCCTGGAAGAAGGATGGACCGCCGGTCGTCGTGCGCGGCAAGCCGAGCGACGACGCCGCTTTCACCGCCAAGCTCGAGCCCAACGTGCTCGCCAACATCCGCTCGTGCGACAAGAGCTGGTGCCGGGTGAACGGCCCGGGGTTCGACGGCTTCGTCAAGCAAATCGACCTTTGGGGCGTCTATCCCAACGAGGTCGTCGAGTAGGCGGCTATTCCGCCGCCTCGTCGCGCGAAATCGGCGCGACAGCAGCTGACTTCAGCCGGTCGGGATGAGGCATCGAGATGATGTTGTAGCCGGCATCCACGTAGTGCACCTCGCCGGTGACCCCGTTCGAGAGGTCGCTCAAGAGGTACAGCGCCGCACCGCCGACGTCATCGATCGTCACGCCGCGGCGCATCGGGGCATGGTCGCGCTGGAAGGCGTACATCGCCCGCGAATCGGCGATCCCCGCACCGGCCAGCGTGCGGATCGGCCCTGCCGAGATCGCGTTGACGCGGATGCGATCGGGCCCATAGTCTACGGCGAGATAGCGCACCGACGCCTCCAGCGCAGCCTTGGCGACGCCCATCACGTTGTAGTTCGGCATCACGCGCGTCGAACCGCCGAAGGTAAGCGTCAGCAAACTTCCGCCCGGGCGCAGCATCGGCGCCGCGCGCTTGGCGATTTCGGTGAAGGAGAAGGCCGAAACCAGCATCGTCTTGGAGAAGTTTTCGCGCGAAGTGTCAGCGTAGCGGCCCTTCAGCTCGGCCTTTGCGGAATAGGCGATGCAATGGGCGACAAAGTCGATATTGCCCCAAGCTTCGCCGAGCCGTCCGAAGAGATCGTCGATTGAGGCGATATGGTCGACGTCGCATGGTAGGATAAGCGACGACCCGAGGCTCTCGGCAAGCGGGCGCACACGCTTGCCCAACGCCTCGCTCTGGTAGGTGAAGGCCAAGTCTGCACCATGCTCTCGCAGCGTGCGGGCAATGCCGAAGGCGATCGAATGATCGTTGGCGACACCCATGACGAGACCACGCCGCCCGGCCATCAGGCCGGTCGACAAGCCTGCGCCGCGATCACGCATCGACGTGTTTCAGCACGAGCGCCGCGTTGGTACCGCCGAAACCGAACGAGTTCGTGAGAACGTGTCCGAGCTTCGCGTCGCGTCGCTCGCGCACGATGTTCATGTCGGCGAAGTCTGGGTCGATCTCGTCGATGTTGGCGCTTTCGCAGATGAAGCCTGAGTTCATCATGAGAAGGCTGTAGATCGCCTCCTGAACGCCGGTGGCGCCCTGCGAATGACCGGTCAGCGACTTGGTCGCGGCGATCGGCGGGCACTTGTCGCCGGACCCGAAAATGCGGCGCACCGCCTCGATCTCCTTGGCATCGCCGACGACCGTCGAGGTAGCGTGCGGGTTGATGTAGTCGATCGGCGCCTTGATCCCCGAAATCGCCATGCGCATGCAGCGCTCGGCGCCCTCGCCGGACGGCGCGACCATGTCGTGGCCGTCGGAGGTCAGGCCGTAACCGGCGATCTCGCCATAAATGCGCGCGCCACGCGCCTTGGCGTGCTCGTAGTCCTCCAGCACGATCACGCCTGCGCCGCCTGCGATGACGAAGCCGTCGCGCTTTTTGTCAAAGGCGCGCGAGGCCTTGTTCGGCGTTTCGTTGAAGTGGGATGACATCGCGCCCATCGCGTCGAACAGCACTGCCAGCGTCCAGTCGAGCTCCTCGCAGCCGCCGGCGAACATGATGTCCTGCTTGCCGTACCCGATCATCTCGTAGGCATTGCCGATGCAATGGTTCGACGTGGCGCAGGCCGACGAAATCGAGTAGCTCGCGCCCTTGATCTTGAACCAGGTGCCGAGCGTCGCCGAGGCGGTCGAGGACATCGCTTTGGGCACGGCGAAAGGCCCGACGCGTTTCGGGCCCTTCTCGCGGGCGATGTCGGCGGATTCGACGATGGTGCGCGTCGAAGGGCCGCCCGAGCCCATCAGGATGCCCGTGCGTGGATTCGAGACCTCCTCGGGGGTGAGCCCGGAGTCGCGGATCGCCTGCTCCATGGCGAGATGTGCCCAAGCGGTTCCGCCGCCATGAAAACGCATCGCCCGACGGTCGACGTCGGCCATGCCGTCGTCGGAGGGCGCGCCCTGGACCTGGCTACGGAAGCCGAGCTCGCGGAACTTTTGCGCCGCGGAAATCCCAGATCTTGCCTCGCGCAGCGACGCAAGCGCCGCCTGCGTCGAGTTGCCGATGGGGGAGACGATCCCCATCCCGGTCACGACGACGCGCCTCATGCTGTTCTCCGTTCGCGCCGCCGCTCTGCCCGTCGGACCGGTCGCGGGGCTCTGGCGCCCGTGTATCAGGCCGGGACCGAGTCCGACTGGAACAAGCCGACCTTCAAGTCCTTGGCGTCGTATATGCGTTCGCCGTCGGCTTCCAACCACCCGTCGGCGATGCCAAGGGTCAACTTTCGACGGAAGACCCGCTTCAGGTCGACCCCGTAGACGACCTTCTTCATTGAGGGCAGGATCTGCGACGTGAGCTTCACCTCGCCGACGCCGAGGGCCCGGCCGCGGCCTGGCATGCCAAGCCAGCCGAGATAGAAGCCGAGCATCTGCCAAAGGGCGTCGAGACCGAGGCAGCCGGGCATCACCGGATCGTTTTTGAAATGGCAGCCGAAGAACCAAAGGTCGGGCTTGATCGAGAACTCGGCACGGACGTGTCCCTTGCCGGCCGGGCCGCCGTCCTCCGAAAGCTCGGTAACCTTGTCGAACATTAACATGGGTGGCAGCGGCAGCTGCGCATTGCCGGGCCCAAAGAGTTCGCCGCGCGCGCAGGCAAGCAGCTGTTCGTATTCGTAGCTGGAGCGACGTTCGCTCATCGTGACGTGAGACTTTCGGCTGGTGCGGCCCGCGGCCTGAAGGCGGCGGTGTCTAGCATGGGGAACCCCAGACCGAAAGCCGCGACGGCGGCTCTTCGAAAGTCTCTAGAGAGACTCTCTTTGCAGCAGGCGATGATGCCTCCCCGTAGAAACTCGCGTCCGCTCGAACCATACTTTAACCGCCGACACGCGAAAGCATGCCCCTAGCGGAGCACGCATTCCAACGAAGCCAGCCGATCAAACGCCGACGGCGCGCATCGCCATGACATCGATCATCGCGATCGGAGCCGGAAAGTCGGCGCGGTCGGCACTCTTCTCCCGGCCTTCAAGTCCTTGCGCCTTTGCCAGCTCCGCGTTGGCCTCCTCGAGCAAGCCCTTAGCGTCGGAGAGCTGCTCCTTGAGCTCCGCGGCCGAGCGCACGAGGTTCTCGCGGCGCGCCCGGGCGGCGCGCGCATAGGTCGGATAGGCGAAATGCGTCGGATCGGCGATGCCGACCTTCTGCTCCTCGCTGGCGATCTCCCGATCGAGGTCGGCCGCGATCCGCAGGAAATCCGCGGTCATGGTCTCGATCTGGGTGACTCGTCGACGCTTCTCGTCAACCTGGAAGCGCTTAAGGCGCACCAGGGAATCCCGCGACTTCATACGCAACTCCGCCACACAGGAAGGACCGGCAGGTCCGGTTCAGGATTTCCGCGAGACATGCTGACCTTGCCGCAGGGAGGTTGCGGGTTTGTTACCTTCGCGTCGCTTTGCCGTGCGTGTGGCGGCCGCCCATGCGATATTACGGCACGGTGATTCGAGCGACCGCTTCGGACGTGAGCACCGCCGGCGTGCCGCGTCCCTCGCTCCATCGGCCGAACGATCTCCGAACCGTGTCATTGCGATCCCGCGCGGGGGCATTTCGTTAACCAGTGGGCGTTAAGGTTACGGAAATCGAAGCGCCCGACGCCTTCGTCCGCTTTCAAGCCGCGAGGAACGGGCCCGACAATCATCGCGACGCCGGTCGAGCGACCGGCCCGCAAGGGCAAGCTGGGGGCCGGCAATGCGCGTTCTTTTGATCGAGGATGACAGCGCGACGGCGCAAAGCATCGAGCTGATGCTCAAATCCGAGAACTTCAACGTCTACACGACGGACCTCGGCGAGGAAGGCATCGACCTCGGCAAACTCTACGATTACGACATCATCCTGCTCGACCTGAACTTGCCCGACATGTCGGGCTACGAGGTGCTCAAGACCCTCCGCGTCGCCAAGGTGAAGACGCCCATTCTCATCCTCTCCGGCCTCGCCGGCATCGAGGACAAGGTGAAGGGGCTCGGCTTCGGCGCCGACGACTACCTGACCAAGCCGTTCCACAAGGACGAGATGGTGGCGCGGATCCACGCCATCGTACGCCGCTCCAAGGGCCACGCCCAATCAGTCATCACCACGGGCGACCTCGTCGTGAACCTCGACCAGAAGACGGTGGAGGTCTCCGGCGCCCGCGTGCACCTCACCGGCAAGGAGTACCAGATGCTGGAGCTCCTCTCGCTGCGCAAGGGCACGACGCTGACCAAGGAGATGTTCCTCAACCACCTCTACGGCGGCATGGACGAGCCCGAGCTAAAGATCATCGACGTCTTCATCTGCAAGCTGCGCAAGAAGCTGGCGAACGCCAGCCAGGGTCGCAACTACATCGAGACGGTGTGGGGGCGCGGCTACGTTCTCCGCGAGCCCAACGAGGAAGAAAGCCGCATCACGGCTTGAACGTCGACACCTTGACAAAGAAAAAGCCCCGAGCAATCGGGGCTTTTCCGTTCTAGAGCGATGTGATGTAGGCGCGGACCTACTTCTCCATCATCATCTTCTTCTTCTTCATCATTATCTTGTGCGAGTGGTGACGCATCATGCGGTGCTTGTGCATGGGCTTCTCCATCATCGGAGCCGGCTGGCCGCCACCCGGAGCCAGGATCGGCTGGAGGATGGGCTGCGTGACACCATTGACGACCTGCATCGCCTGGGTCATGCCGGGAATGATCGTCTCGCCAGGCAGATTGGTCGGTGCGCCCGAATTCATCGGGGTGGCGTAGAAGTCGGTCGGGCCGGCGACGGCGTATCCAGTGGTCGCCGCCATCAAGGCAGTGGCGACGATGAGCTTCTTGATCATGAAACCTCCTTTGGGGATCCGCGAAAAGGGTCCCGCTTTCACGGGCCATGCCTCGCTTATGCGGCAAACTACACTCGTGAGAGGCAAGCGCAACGAATAGACTTTGCAGAAGGTTCGATCCGTCACCTCTGTTGCCGGCGCGATACGTTGGCGCTAATTGCCGACACCTCGCGAGGCACGAATGCCTCCAACCCGCGCACAGGACCGACCATGAGCACGTTCGAACGGCCCAAGGAGATCATCAACTACTGCTTGGCGCCGCTGAAGCTCGACGAATCGTCCGAGCCCTTCAAGGAGGCGTACCGGCGCATGGAGCATGTCGTGAAGACGCTTCAACTCGCCGCCGGCAACGCCAAGCAGCCGATTGCCGTCGATTTCTCGGCGATGCGCACGCTGACCATCAACGAGGAAGCTCACGGCCACGAGGATTGAGGCGAGCCGGCACGTGACATGCCTCTGCGGAGATCGCGATGGCAGCCAACCTCGCATGCTCGTTCTGCGGCAAGTCCGCGCCTGACGTACCCCGGCTTTATAGCGGGCCAGACAGACTTGCTGCGACAAATGCGTGGCCGCATGACGATCTTCGCCGAACAGCGCATGCCGAAAACGAGACCGACGTCGATCGGTGCCAATTGCTCGTTTTGCGGCAAGATCAATGCGCGCGATGAAAACGGCTGGTCGCAGGACCAGACGTCTTCATCTGCGTGAATTGCGTGAAGCGGTTCGACGCCGAGTCTTAAAGGCGGCCGGGTCTTCGGCTCACGAGCGATAGTCCCCATTGATGGCGACGTATTCCTTGGTGAGGTCGCAGGTCCACACCGTTGCTTTGCCCTTGCCTATCCCGAGGTCGACCTTGATCGGCACGTGGGCGTGTTTCATCAGCGCGGAAACCTCGGCCTCGTCGTAGGCCGGATCGCGCAGGCCCTTATGGGCAACGCGGGTGCCGCCGAACCAGATCGCGAGCCGGTCGCGGTCGGCCTTTTCGCCGGCCTTGCCCACCGCCATGACGACACGGCCCCAATTGGCGTCCTCGCCGGCCACCGCCGTCTTGACCAGCGGCGAGTTGGCGATCGAGAGCGCGATGCGCTTGGC
This sequence comes from uncultured Beijerinckiaceae bacterium, assembly GCA_964246205.1. Taxonomy (GTDB): domain Bacteria; phylum Pseudomonadota; class Alphaproteobacteria; order Rhizobiales; family Beijerinckiaceae; genus RH-AL1. The sequence continues at coordinate 8,551 of CAXTQM010000065.1, forward strand.
CGCCTTGGCGCTGGCAGCGCCCTCTACCTTCACTTCGATGAACTTGCGCGCGCCCTCGCCGTCCTTGACCACTTGGTGGGCGAGATCGAGCAGCACACCGTTTAGCGCTTCGGCGAAGGCCTTCAGCCGGCCGTCGCCGGGCCTGTCGATGGCCGGCGCGCCGCGCTGCGCAGCCGCCCCGGTGGCGAACAGCATCAGCGTGTCCGAAGTTGAGGTGTCGCTGTCCACCGTGATGGCGTTGAAGCTCGCCTCGACGCCCTTGGCCAGCATCGCCTGCAGCGCCGGCGCAGCGATCGGCGCGTCGGTGAAGACGAACGACAGCATGGTCGCCATGTCGGGGGCGATCATGCCGGCGCCCTTGGCGATGCCGGCGATGGTGACCTCGATCCCGTCGATCTTGGCGGTCGCCGCGGCGAGCTTGGGAAAGGTGTCGGTGGTCATGATGGCGTTCGCGGCATCGGCGATGCGCTGCGGCGTCGCCTCGCCGTGGAGCCGCTCGAAGACGCCCTCGAACCTGGAGGCGTCGAGGGGCTCGCCGATCACTCCTGTCGAGGCGACGAAGATCTCCTTTGCCTTGCCGCCGACGGCCTTCGCCGCCAGCTTGGCGGTGTAGGCGGCGGCATCCGCCCCCTTCCTGCCGGTGAAGGCGTTGGCGTTGCCCGAATTGACGACCAGCGCCCGCGCGGTGCCGCCGGCGAGATTATCGCGGCACCATTCCACCGGCGCCGACGGGCATTTCGAGGTGGTGAACACGCCGGCCACCTGGGTGCCCTTGTCGAACAGGGCAAGCAGCACGTCAGTGCGCCCCTTGTAGCGGATGCCGGCGACGCCCGTGGCGAAGCTGACCCCCTCGACCGGAGGAATGTCGGGGATCGTCGCGGGGGCTAGCGGGGAGATGGCGGTCACGGGAGGCCTCGAGTTTGCGGCCCGCCGTAGCGTAGCAGGACCACGGTGTCAGCCCTTCGTCGCAGTGCGTGACGAGCTCGAGCCGCCTCAGCCCCTGTTCGCCAGCGCCACGCCGCCAGCAGCCACGGCCATGCCGAGGATCTGCACCGGCACCAGAGCCTCGCCGAACAGCGCAAGCGCCATCAGCGCGGTGAACGGCGGCGCAAGGTAGAACAGCGACGTCACCTTGGCGACGGCGCCGCCGCGTATCAGGCGCAGCAGCAGCAACGCCGCCGCCACCGACAGCACCAGCACCGACCAGGCGAGCCCGATGAAG
>CAXTQM010000066.1:0-1853 GCA_964246205.1 uncultured Beijerinckiaceae bacterium
CCCATCGGCACCGTCGCGGCGATGAAGCGCCAATCCTTCCAACGGTGAAGGTCGGCGAAGCTGTCGGCGCCCATCAGCCAGACGAACCGCACCGAAGGGCAGCGCGCGACCAGCGCGGCGATGAGGTCGCAGGTGTAGGGCGAGCCTATCTGGCGCTCGAAGCCGGAGATCGCGATGCGGGGGTGCGCCGCCACCCGGGCCGCCTGCACCATGCGCTCGGCCTGCGAGGGCAGGTCACGCGTGTCCTTCAAAGGATTGCGGGGCGAGACCAGCCACCAGATTCGGTCGAGCTCGAGCCGGCGCAATGCCAGCAGGCTGGCGGTGCGGTGCCCATCGTGAGGCGGATTGAACGAGCCGCCGAAGACGCCGATGCGCTGGTCCGACCCGTGCGGCGGCAGGCCGGCGAACGAAGCCGAGATCACGGGCCTATTCCCCCCTGCGCGCAGCGCGGGGAAGGGGGACCGTCGAAGGCGGTGGAGGGGGCTACCGCCTCCATCGTGCCAACGTTGGAAGAGCCTTCTTCGGAGATCGAAGAGGCGGCAGCCCCTTCCACCATGTTTCGCACGGCCGCCCGCTACGCTGCGCTTCGCTGGGGAGGATCACCCAATGTCAAGGCCTGATCTGCCCGCTGCCGTGGACCTTGTACTTGAACGTGGTCAGCTGCTCGACGCCAACCGGGCCGCGTGCGTGTAGCCGGCCGGTGGCGATCCCGATTTCGCCGCCGAAGCCGAACTCGCCCCCGTCGGCGAACTGGGTGGAGGCGTTGTGCAGCACGATCGCGGAATCCACCTCGCGCAGGAAGCGTGCGGCGGCAGCCGGAAGTTCGGCCACGATGCAGTCGGTGTGACCCGAGCCGTAGCGCCCGACATGCGCGATGGCCTCGTCGAGCCCGCCCACCACCTTCACGGCGAGGATCGCATCGAGGTATTCCGTGCGCCAGTCCGCCTCGGTCGCCGGGACCACGCGAGCGTCGATCGCGCCGGTCGCCGCATCGCCGCGGATCTCGCAGCCGGCATCGAGCATCGCCAGCACCAAGTCGCGGTGCAATGGCGAACCCCGGTCGACCAGCAGCGTCTCGGCGGCGCCGCAGACGCTGGTGCGGCGCAGCTTGGCATTGCGCACGATGGCCAGCGCCTTGTCTCGCGCGGCCGAGGCGTGGACGTAGACGTGATTGTTGCCCTCGAGGTGGGCGAAAACCGGCACGCGGGCCTCGGCCTGGACCCGGGCGACGAGGCTCGGGCCGCCGCGCGGCACGATGACGTCGAGATTGCCGTCGAGGCCGGCGAGCATGGCGCCGACGGCGGCGCGGTCTCGCAGCGGCACCAGCGTGATCGCCGCCTTCGGAAGCCCGGCCTCGCGCAGACCGTCGACGAGGCAGGCGTGGATGAGAACAGCGGAATGGAAGCTCTCCGACCCGCCGCGCAGGATGGAGGCGTTGCCGGCCTTGAGGCAGAGCGCGCCGGCGTCGGCGGTCACCGCCGGGCGGCTCTCGAAGACGATGCCGATGACGCCGAGCGGCACCGCGACGCGCTCGATGACGAGGCCATTGGGCCGCTCGAAGCGGGCCAGCACGACGTCGACGGGGTCGGGCAAGGCTGCGATCGCTTCGAGGCCGAAGCCGATGCCTTCGATGCGACCGGCATCGAGCGCGAGGCGGTCGATGTAGGCCGGCGCAGCCCCGCGCGCCGTGGCCTCGGCGAGATCGCGGCGGTTGGCGGCGAGGATCTCGCCGGAGCGCGGGCGCACGCTGGCCGCCGCGACGCGCAAGGCGGTCGAGCGATCAAGATCGGAGGAGGATGCGAGCGCGCGGGCGGCCTCGCGGGCGGCACGTCCGAGAGCCGCCATGACGCTCG
>CAXTQM010000066.1:1863-9495 GCA_964246205.1 uncultured Beijerinckiaceae bacterium
CATCCCCGGTTCGACGAGGTTCAGCTGTTCCACGATGCGCATCCCATGGTCGCGCTTATCGCGCCCGGCCAGCCCGGCTGCAACCCTATTGCATCAAATCGGGACGACTTCGAATGCGGATGCACTCGACAGTCGAGGCGCGGAGCTACGAAATATTAAGGTTAAAAGCTCACCTTGAATAAGACCCGGAAAGTCGGCCTTCAAGTTTACGGAGCGTTTACCATGATGAAGCGATTGGCTTTGACCATCGCGCTGACCGGACTGTCCGGCGGCGCCTTCGCCGCGGACCTTCGCGGCCCGATCATCGAGGCCCCGCCGCCGCTCCCGGTGCCGGTCGCCGGTTTCAGCTGGACCGGCGGCTACGCCGGCGTGAACGTGGGTGTCGGCACCGCCGACGCGAACTACCGATCCCAGTATACCTCGACGTCTACCCCCGGCGGCCCCTACGAGTTGCCACCTTGCAATGGAGGCCAGTTCGACGGCGACACCGGCAACTGTGCTTACTACGCGCCTCCGACGCCGAACGTCGCTAACAGCGAGTCCGAGGATCATCGCTCCGGTGGCGTGCTCGGCGGTGTGCAGGTCGGCTACAACTATGCCGTTGCGACGAATGGATTGGGCGGCTTCGGCGGCCTCGGAGGACTAAGTGCGGTACCCGTGATCGGCGTCGAAGCCGACTTCGACGGCTCGGGCGTCGCCTCTAGCGGGACGCTCGGCAGTTTCGCCTCCGGAGATCTGACCGGCAGCTCGCTTTACGTCGGTGCCAAGACCGACATCAACTATGTCGGCACGGTGCGCGGCCGATTGGGTGTCGCCTTTGATCGCCTCCTCGTCTTCGGGACGGGCGGCTTCGCTTACGGCGAAACGGAGTCCTCGGTCTACGCGCCCGGGCCCGGCATCTATAGCCACGCGTCTAACTTCCATACCGGTATCGCCTACGGCGGCGGTCTCGAGTTCGCCTTGACGAACAACCTCCTGCTGCGCGCCGAATACCTCCACTACGATTTCAATAAGAAGAGCATCGCTCAAGGCAGCAGCCAGGGTGTGAGCGCGTGCGGATGCGAATACACCTCGACCTACGCCATATACGAGAAGCCGAGCCTCGACGTGGTGCGGGCCGGACTCAGCTACAAGTTCGACTTCGCCCGTGCCATCGCGGCCCCGGTCATCGCACGCTACTGACGACCTCGCCGACAAAGCAGCGCTACCGGTCCGTCGCGGGTCTTCCCGCGGCGGCGAACGTTTGAAACAGCCGTTCCAAACGGCGCGCATCGTGCTATTCCGATGCCATGACGGGAAGCGTGCCTTTGCTGGAGGAGCCTGCCGCACCGGCGCCCTGGCGCGATAGGCGCGCGGCGGCGCTCGTGGAAGCGCTCGGCAAACGCTCGATCGTGCTGATCGGCCTCATGGGCTGCGGCAAAACCTCGACCGGGCGCTGTCTCGCCCGCCGTCTCGGGCTCGAGTTCGTCGATGCCGATACCGAGATCGAGTGGGCCGCCGGCATGTCGGTCGCCGACATCTTCGCCAAGCACGGCGAGGCCTATTTCCGCGACGGCGAGCGCCGCGTCATGACCCGCTTGCTGGCCGAAGGGCCGCGGGTGATTGCCACGGGAGGTGGCGCCTATCTCAACGAGCAGACCCGGACAGGCATCGTGGCCGCCGGCGTATCAGTCTGGCTCAAGGCCGATCTCGACGTGCTGTGGCGGCGCGTGCGCCGACGCTCGCACCGTCCTCTTCTCAAGACGGAGGATCCCGAGGCCACGCTGCGCGCCCTGATGGAGCAGCGCTACCCGGTCTACGGGCGCGCCGACCTCACCGTCGCCTCGCGCGACGGACCGCACGAGGCGGTCGTCGACGACACGATCGCCGCGCTCGAGTTCCACTTGCGCTTCTCGCCCGAGGTTCCGAAGGCCAAGCCGCCAGCCCCGCGCAAGCCGGCCCTGCCAGCCAGCGAGGCGGCGCGGCGCGTCACCGTCGATCTGCCCGGCCGCGCCTACGAGATCCTGATCGGCGGCTCGCTGCTCGCCGAGGCGGGCGCGATGATCGGCCGCTTGGCACCGAACTCGGCCTGCGCCGTCGTGACCGACGAGAATGTCGCCCGCCATCATCTCGCCAGCCTCGAGACGAGCCTCGATCATGCCGGCATCCGCCACGAGGCTATCGTCGTCGCACCGGGCGAACAGTCTAAGTCCTTCGCGACCTTTGCCGCGGTCTGCGACGGCGTACTGGCGGCGCGACTCGAGCGCGGCGACACGATCCTGGCATTCGGCGGCGGAGTCGTCGGCGACCTCGCCGGCTACGTGGCGGCCAGCGTGCGCCGCGGCATGCGACTCGTGCAGATACCGACCTCGCTGCTGGCCCAGGTCGATTCCTCGATCGGCGGCAAAACCGGCATCAACTCGCCCCTCGGCAAGAACCTCGTCGGCGCCTTCCACCAGCCGGCCCTGGTGCTGGCCGACACAGGCGTGCTCGCAACCCTGCCCCCGCGCGAGTTCGCCGCCGGCTATGCCGAGGTGGTGAAATACGGGCTCATCGGCGATCCCGACTTCTTCGCATGGCTGGAAGCCAACCGCGCCGCTGTGTTCGCCGGAGGTCCGCAACGCGCCGAGGCCGTGGCGCGCTGTTGCGCCGTCAAGGCCGGGGTCGTGACTCGCGACGAACGCGAGAGTGGCGAGCGCGCGCTGCTCAACCTCGGCCACACCTTCGGCCACGCGCTGGAGCGGCTGACGGGCTACGACGGCATGCGCCTGGTGCATGGCGAGGGTGTAGCCATCGGCATGGCTCAGGCGTTCCGCTTCTCGCACCAGCTCGGCCGTTGTTCGGCCGACGCCGTGGCGCGGGTCGAGGCGCACCTTACCGCCGCCGGCCTTCCGATCCGTGCCGACGCGATCCCCGGTTTCGACGCCAAGCCCTTCGCCGTGCTCGACGCCATGCGCCAGGACAAGAAGGTCGAGCGCGGCGCGCTGACATTCATCCTCGCCAGAGGCGTCGGCGAGGCCTTCATCGCCAAGGGCATCCAGGGCGACGAAGTGCTGGCCTTTCTGGAGGACGATCTCGGCCGGAGCGGCTCGGGTAGCGGCTGGCCCGCGCGGGCCGCGAGCTAGGAGCCATGCCGGACGGCGCCAGATGCATGCGGTGAAGCCGGCGGCGCTGCCCGTCGACATCTATGTCGCCGTCGCGATCATCGTGTTCTGCATCGCCATGTCGGCCTTCTTCGCCGCCTCCGAGACGGCGCTGACCGGAGCGTCGCGGGCGCGGATGCACGCGCTGGAGCGTAACGGCGACAAGCGCGCCGCCCTGGTCAACAAGCTGCTGCGCAAGCGCGAGCGGCTCATCGGCACCACCCTGCTCGGCAACACACTGGTCAACATCGGCTCTTCTGCCTTCATGACCAGCGTGCTCGTCGTGCTGATCGGCGACCAGGGCGCGGTCTGGGCAACCGCCATCATGACGGTGCTGCTGCTGGTCTTCGCCGAGGTGCTTCCCAAGACCGTGGCCATCAACAACGCCGATCGCGTATCGCTGCTCTTCGCGCGCGTGTTGGCACCGTTCGTGGCGATCTTCGGTCCGGTGCTGCTCGCCGTCGAGGTGCTGGTGCGCGGCGTGCTGCGGCTGTTCGGCACCAAGACCGACGAACGCGTGTCGATCCTCACCGGCGCTGAGGAACTGCGCAGTGCCGTCGACCTCCTGCACAAGGAAGGCAACGTCGAGCGCTCCGACCGGGACATGTTTGGCGGCCTGCTCGAGCTCGGCGACCTCACCGTCTACGACACGATGGTGCATCGCACCGCGATGACCGCGATCGACGCCGACCTGCCGCCGGCCGAGCTGGTGCGCGAGGTGATCGCCTCGCCCTACTCTCGCCTGCCACTGTGGCGCGGAGACCCCGACAACATCGTCGCCGTGCTCCACGCTAAGGACCTGGTGCGCGCCCTTGCTGCCGCCGAGGGCGACGTGGCGCATCTCGACATCGCCAAGGTGGCGGTCGAGCCCTGGTTCATTCCGGCGACCACCTCGCTCAAGGACCAGCTACAGGCGTTCCGCCGCCGCAAGACGCACTTTGCCCTGGTGGTCGACGAATACGGTGTGGTGCTCGGCCTCGTCACGCTGGAGGACATCATCGAGGAGATCGTCGGCGACATCCGCGACGAGCACGACCTCGCGGTGCAGGGCGTGCGACACCAGCCCGACGGCTCGGTGGTGGTAGAGGGATCGGTGCCGATCCGCGACCTCAACCGCGTCATGGCCTGGGATTTGCCCGACGAGGAGGCCACCACTATCGCCGGCCTAGTGATCCACGAGGCCCGCGCCATTCCCGAGACGGGGCAGGTCTTCACCTTTCACCGCTTCCGCTTCGAGGTGCAGCGCAAGGTGCGCAACCGCATCGCCACGCTGCGGATCGTGCCAGCCCCGGCGAAGTGATCCGGCGTCGGCGGACGCCGACACCGCGCTTGGCTGACGAGGCTGTTCGCCGACGCCGATTTCCCCTCAAGTCGGCGGGCGTACACGCCAGAGTCTCGTTGTCGGCGGCGTTCGCCGACGCCGCGTTTTGCCAGTGTCGGCGTCCGGTCATTCGGCCCGACGCAGCCGGCAGGTCCGCCGACGGCGCCTAAGGTATAGTTACCAGAAGGTGCTAGATCAAGGCTTGGACGTTGCGCAGGACTGGACCGCCTACGCCCGCACGAAGCGCACGCCGGCGGCGCCGCCGCGACGCCAGCGCAGTTCCACCAGGCGCTCGTCGAGATGCTCATCGGTGAGCGGAAGGGCGAGGTGGAAGCGCTCCGGCAGTTCCGCGGTCTCGTCGATCGAGAGTCCGGCGCCCTGCTCGGTCAGGTCGACCACGACGCACGGAAGGCGCTTGTCAGCCTCGGCAAGGTGGACGGCGGCCTCGATCGCGCAGCGATCCCGCTCGACCTGCGCACGCTTCTCCAGTTCCATCGTGATCCCCCGACGCTGCCGAGGGGTCTCGCGAAGCCAAGGCTCGAGAACGTTACGATAGGGCATCTTAAAGCGTGGTTTCTTCGCGCGACGTCCTTTGATGCTTCGTCGAGCTTGGAGTGCTGCCCGCAAGCTAGCTTTCCGCCACCATCACCGCGCGCGCCCGCAGCTTTTCGGTCTCGCTCTTGAGCTGGCCGCAGGCGGCGAAGATGTCGCGACCGCGCGGGGTGCGCACCGGGCTGGCGTAGCCGGCGGAGAAGACGATGTCGGAGAAGCGCTCGATCACGTCCCAGTCCGAGCACTCGTAGGCCGTGCCGGGCCAGGGATTGAACGGGATCAGGTTGATCTTGGCCGGGATGCCCTTCAGCAGCCGCACCAGTTCGCGCGCTTCGGCCGGGCTGTCGTTGACGCCCTTCAGCATCACGTACTCGAACGTGATGCGCCGGGCGTTGGAGGCGCCGGGATAGGCGCGGCAGGCGGCGAGCAGCTCGGCCAGCGGATATTTCCTGTTGAGGGGCACCAGCACGTCGCGCAGGTCGTCGCGCACGGCATGCATCGAGATCGCCAGCATGGCGCCTCCCTCGCGGCCGAGCGGCTCCATCCACGGCACCACGCCGGCGGTGGAAACGGTGATGCGGCGCCGCGACAGCGACAGGCCGTCGCCGTCCGAGATCGTGCCGAGCGCGTCGCGCACGTTCTCGAAATTGTAGAGCGGCTCGCCCATGCCCATGAAGACGACGTTGGAGATCGGGCGCGAGCCGGCGGCGGGGATCAGCCCGTTGCTGGGCGGCGTCAGTCCGGGATAGTCACCGAGCCGGTCGCGCGCGACAACGACCTGCGCAGCGATCTCGGCCGCCGACAGGTTGCGCACCAGCTTTTGCGTGCCGGTGTGGCAGAAGGCACAAGCCAACGTGCAGCCGACCTGGCTCGATATGCACAGAGTGCCCCGGTCGCTTTCGGGAATGTAGACGATCTCCACCTCGGACCCACGGCCGTGCGCGGTGCGGTCCTGTGGGTGCGGCGGCAGGCGGATCAGCCACTTGCGCGTGCCATCGGACGAGACCTGCTCGGTCACAACGTCCGGCCGCGCCAGCGTGTAATGCTCCGCCAACGTCGCGCGGAGAACCTTGGAGACGTTGAGCATGGCGTCGAAGGACGCCGCGCCCTGGAAGTAGATCCACTGCCAGAGTTGGGCGACACGCATCCGCCGCTCGTGCTCCGGCACGCCGATCGCCGCCAGCGCTTCGGCGAGCCCGGCTCTCGTCAAGCCTACCAAAGACGGCTTGTCGGGCGAAGTGCCGACGAGCGGAAAGGGTTCGAGGGCGGCGGACATGGGTTTGATGTAGCATCCGAAAGGATGATTGTCAGACTCCAGCCTCGGCCGGTTTCACCCGGTGCCGATGCTCTGCCCTAATTCGTTTCGTTGGCTTTCTCCAGATGCGCCGGCGTGCTGCCGCCGCGCACGGCGGTGTGGGCGGACGATCCGTCTTCCGCCAAGTTTTTCGCCGCATCCATGTTGCGACCACTCCGCAAGCTTCGCAGGTAGACAAAGCCGACGATCAGCACGACGAGTGCCAAAGTGCCGAGCGCCAGCACGCCAAGGTTTGCTCCGAACATGTGATTGCTCCTCCGACAAGCGTGGAACACTCAAAAGAGGCGTTTGATCCTCGTCCGTCCGGCTGTGGCGTTTTCACGCGCGCCGCGGAGATTGATCGCAGCGGAGCATCGGGGAAAGTGCGGCCGGTCGCGAGCTGTCATCGCGCGGGCACAGTGCTCGTGGGCGTTCATCATGCGGCGCTGGAACGCTTGCTCTCGCGGCTCGACAACCCCTAGGCCCGCCGGGTGCGCAGGGGTAGATGGAATTGACGCAGAACATGAACGACCGCACGGCGGCGCTTGACGAGCGGCGCGTCGAGAAGATGGCGCGCTCGTCTCACGCCTTCGTGCGCGGCAGCACCGTACAGCATTACGAATGGCTGGCGGCGATGCCGTCGCTGCCTGCGGGACCGCCGGTTTGGATCTGCGGCGATTGCCACGTCGGCAATCTTGGACCGATCGCCGACAAGGACGGCAGGGTCGCGATCCAGATCCGCGACCTCGACCAGGCGACGATCGGCAACCCCGCGCACGACCTCGTCCGTTTGGCGCTGTCGCTAGCCAGCGTCGCGCGCAGCTCGGACCTGCCCGGCATCACCACGACGCATATCGTCGAGCAGGTCATAGCCGGCTATGCGGCGGCGCTGCTCTCGATCGACCAGAACGAAGTGGCCGACGAACCTGCCGCGGTGCGGACGGTGCGCCGAGAATCGCTGGGCCGCAAATGGCACCACCTCGCCGACGAGCGCCTCGGCGACATCACGCCGATGATTCCGCTCGGCAAGAAGTTCTGGGAACTCGCGGCCGAAGAGAAATGGGATCTCGGGCTGCTGCTCGACAGTCCGGCCGTCAAGTCGCTGATCCTGACCTTCGCCAGTCGCGATGCGGACACCAAGGTCGAGCTCGTCGACGCCGCCTATTGGATGAAGGGCTGCAGCTCGCTCGGGAAGCTGCGCTACGCGGCGCTCGTCCGCGTGGGCGGCAAGCGCCGGCACAGGCACTCGTTGATCGATGTCAAGGAGGCGGGCACGGCGGCCGCGCCGAGCGTGCCCGGCAGCGCCGTGCCCCCCCCCCACACCCCCACCGGCCGAGCAGCCC
>CAXTQM010000067.1:0-9480 GCA_964246205.1 uncultured Beijerinckiaceae bacterium
GCGCCACGCTGCGACGCCCTGGCGCGGGGCCGAGGCGCAACGCGGCCAGCGGCAGCAGGACGCCGGCCAGCACGAGGCCGGCGCAATCGACGAGCGCGATGGAGCGGCTGAACAGCATCAGGAAGGCCACCATCGCGACCACGCCGATGAGCGCCGAGACGCTCGGCGCGACCACGCGGAGGTAGAGGTTGTCGAGGCTGTCGATGTCGGAGCGGATGCGGCTCAGCAGGTCGCCGCCGCGGAAGTGCTGCAGCCGCGCCGGAGCCAGCGGCTCGAGGTGCTCGTAGAACCAGGCGCGCAGCCGCGCCAGCAGCCGGAACGTCGCCTCGTGGGTGACGAGGCGCTCGCCGTAACGACCGCCGGTGCGCAGGATCGCCAGCGCGCGGATGCCGGCCGCGGGTGCGAAGAACTCGATGCCGGGTCCGCCCAGCCCGGCGATGGCCATGGCGGCGATGAACCATCCGGCCAGCGCCAGCAGTCCGACGTTGGCGAGCACAACGGCCGTGCTGAGCGCGATGCCGCCGAGCATCCAACCGGCGTAGGGACGGAACAGCCGGAGCAGGCGCAGCAGGTCCTTGGCGCCGGAGGCTCCGCTCACGCGGGGATCTCCTCGCGAAGGGAGTCGACCACGTCGGCGAAGCCGGCGAAGCGCGCGTAGAGCAAATCGTGTGCGAGCAGCTCGTCGTGGGAGCCGCGCTCGACGATCCGCCCCTCGTCCAGTACCAGGATCGTATCGGCGTCACGGATCGTCTTGAGGCGGTGCGCGATGACCAGGACTGCCGCCGTCTCCGAAAGCCGCGCGATCGAGCGCGTGACCAGGTCGGCGGTCTCGGTATCGAGCCCGGCATTGGCCTCGTCCAGCACGACAACATCGGCCTTGTCGATGAACAGGCGGGCGAGGGCGACGCGCTGGATCTCGCCGCCGGAGAGCCCCTGTCCACCGTCGCCCAGCATCGTGTCGTAGCCGCGGGGCAGCCCGGCGATCAGCGCGCCGGCGCCGGCCTGTTCCACCGCATAACGCACCTCCGCCAGGCTAGCATCGGGCCGTGCGAGCCTGATGTTGTCGAGCACGCTGCCGTGGAACAGCGTCGGGCGCTGCGGCAGCCACGCGACCCGACGCATCCAGTCGGCGCGTGCGAGGTCGCGGAGGTCGGTTCCGTCAACGAGGATGCGGCCGCTGTCCGGCGCGAGGAACCCGAGCAGGAGCTGGGTCAGCGTGGTCTTGCCGGCGCCCGAGGGCCCGACCAGCGTCACGCGTCGGCCGCGCGCCAGCGTGAAGCTCACGTCGCGCAGGACAGGCTGGGTCTCGTAGGCGAAACCGACGGCCTCGAAGCGGATCTCGTGCACTGGGTCGGGCGACAGCGCGAGCGCGCGGCCAGCTTCGGCGAAGGCCGCGCGCTCTGGCAACTTGGTTTGCAGCAGCGCCACGATCGCCTCGGAGGCGCCGATCGCCTCCATCCGCGCGTGGTACTGCGTGCCCATCGCGCGCAGCGGGCGATAGAACTCGGGCGCCAGCAGCAGCACGAAGAAGCCCTGCAGGAAGTGCATCTGGCCGTCGTAGAGTCGGAAGCCGATGAAGACGGCCACCATCGCGATGCTGACGGTGGCGAAGAACTCCAGCGCCAGCGACGACAGGAAGGCGACGCGCAGCACCGCCATCGTGCTCTCGCGGTAGTCGTCGGCGATGGCGGCGACCACGGCGACCTCGGCGCGGCTGGCGTTGAAGAGCTTGAGCGTCGTCAGGCCCTCGATCATGTCAAAGAAATGCGCGCTCATCCGCGCCAGCTTTCGCCACTGGCTCTGGTTCAGCGCCTCCGTGCCCTTGCCGATCAGGATCATGAACACCGGGATAAGCGGCGCCGTGCCCAGCATGATCAGGCCCGCGATCCAGTCGTTGGGCAGAACGAAGACGAGGATGGCGAGGGGGATGCAGGCCGAGAGTGCCATCTGCGGGAGGTAGGCAGCGTAGTAGCGGTTCAACATCTCGGCGCCGTCGGCCACGGTGGTCACGACGTCGCCGGTGCGCTGCGCCCTGGTCCAGGCTGGGCCGAGCGCGGCGACATGCGCCTGCAGCCGTTCGCGTACGGCGAGCACGACGCGGGCGCCGGCCTCGAAGGCGACGAGCTCGGCGGCCGCGCCGAAGACGGCGCGCAGGACGAAGACGGCGAGCAGGCTCCACAGCCAAGGCCAGACCGCGTCGAGGCCGCGCCCGGCGATGACGACGGCATCGACGATGCGGGCGAGCAGCCAGGCCTGGGCGATGAGCAGCAGCCCGCCGACGAGGCCGGCGGCGATCGCGGCGTTGACGAGGGGTCGCACGCCCGAGGCGAAGCTCCGCAGCCAGCGCTCCAGCGCCTTGCCGGTCGCACGCGGGATCGGCGCCGAGGGCGAGGCCATGGCTAGCTAGCCCGGGCTTGGTGCATCACCGCGGCAGGCGCCGGAGCCTGTCGTACTCGCCCTTGAACAGGACGCCGAACAGCGCGGCCGTGAACAGCACCATGCCCAGCGTCATGCGCGCCATGCCGGCGCTCATGCCGAAGATCAGCGTCAGCGGCAAAAGGCCGGCGGCGGGCCCGGCGAGGAAGAGGCCGGCCCAGCGCAGGTTCCAGCAGGCAAGCCGCGCCCGGCGCGTGTCCATTGCGTCCGTTCACTCGTGATAGGAGGCGAGCTTGGCAACGCGGGCCCGAAACACCCATATTTGATACCAATTGTACATGATCGTTACCGGGAACAGGAACACCAGCGTCAGCAGGAACGTGAACAGCGAGATCTCGGGGCTCGCTGCAGCGGCCACCGTCCAGGTTGAGGGCACCATGTCGGGATAAAGCGTGGCGAACATGCCGCCGGCCATGATGGCGATGGTGAGGTCGAGCCAGAGCAACGCGTGAAAGTCGCGATCCGCGATCGATGCGCGCCGCATCATGAAGGTGGACGCGATCGCCGCCAGCAGGAACAGGCCCCAGACCCAGAAATAGTGGCCGAGCCAGTTGTTCGAGGCCCAGGGAAATTCGAGCACGCTCCAGACGACGGTGACCATCACCGCGAACAGCACGAGGTAGAAGGATCCGTTGGTCCAGCCCGCCGCCTTCTTGCGGATCGGCTCGCCGCGCTCGAAGCGAGCCCGGATGAACAGGCCGCCGGAGAGCGACACCGCGAGCACCGCGGCGACCCCGGTCCACACGCTGAAGGGGCTGATGAAGCGGAAGGCGCCGCCGACGTAGGTCGGCACTTGGTCTGGCTGGTGGGTCAGCGGGAAGCCGTGTAGCACCGCGCCGACGCACATGCCGCCGAAGAAGGTCGCGACCAAGCTGGAGATGCCAAAGGCGTAGTCGGTGAAGCGCTGCGCCCAGCCCTCGGCGAGGTGGCGGTATTCCAGCGCGACCGCCCGCGTGAGGATGGCCCAGAGCACCAGCATCAGCGGGATCATGAGGTAGCTCAAGACCGAGCCGTAGGCGAATGGAAACGAGCCGAAGAGGATGCCACCGGCGATGATGAGCCAGGTCTCGTTGGCATCCCAGGTGCCGGCCATCGCCTGCATGATGGCGCCGCGCTCGTCCTTGTCGACGGTGAAGAGCGAGAAGATGCCGGCACCGAGATCGGCGCCGTCAAGTATGATGTAGGCCAGGATGCTGAAGGCGACGGCGACCCACCAGCCGTTGGCGAGAATGTGCTGGAGGTGGGTCAGTTCGGGCATCGAAGGGCCTTCATCGGCAGAGAGGCGGCGGCCGTCACGCGGGGTGGAGCCGGCCCGGCTTCGCCGGCTTGCTGGCCTTGGGCGATTCCACCGTGCCCATCTGCTCCTGATGGTCCTTGGGCAACTCGCCGAGGCTCTCGTCGCCTTCTTTCGGGATGGGCGTGGTCATGTTCGGCCCCTGCGTGACCAGCTTGTTGAGGAACCACCAGGTGGCGCCCCAGACCATCAGCTCGAAGCCCATGTAGCCGACGAGCCAGACCACCTCCTGCGCGATGGACATGTGGCTGACGCCCTGGTCGGTCCGCATCAGGCCGTTGACCACCCAGGGCTGGCGGCCGACCTCGCGGGTCCACCAGCCGACCCAGACGCCGATGTAGGGCAGCACAGCGCTGGCGATGACCGCCCGCAGGAACCATTTCTGGGCGGAGACGGTCGCCACCTCGAGCTTCTTGCGCCAGGCCAGCCAGCCGCCCCACAGCGCGACCAGGAACAGGGCCATGCCGCAGCCGACCATGACACGGAAGCCGTAAAACGGGATCAGGAAAGGCGGCCGATCCGCCGGCTTGAAGTCGTTGAGCCCCTGAACCTTGCCGCTCCAGCTGTGCGTCTCGAGCAGGCTCAGCACGTGCGGAATAGTCACCGCCCAGGCGTTGCCGTCACTCTTCTCGTTCGGCCAGGCGATGAGGTGCCAGCCGGTGTTGACCGAGCCGTCGTTATTGTAGGTGTTCCAGTGGCCTTCCATCGCCGCCAGCGTGGCGGGCTGGTCCTCGGACACGGTGAGCCCGGTGCCGTCGCCGAGGTAGATCTGCAGCGGCGCGACGACCACGAGCGCCAGAATCGACCATTTGAGCGCGCGCTGGAACAGCGGCACATGGCGCTTGGTCAGCAGGTAGTAGGCGGAGATGGAGGCGATCACGGCGATTGCCAGCTCGTAGGAGGCCACCAGCATGTGCGGAAAGGAGTAGATCACGTCGGGATTGAGAAGCGCCTTGAACCAGTCCGTGACGACGAAGACGCCGTTCTTGAGTGTTACGCCCCTGGGCGTCTGCATCCAGGAATTGGCATCGAGGATCCACATCGCCGAGATCGCGGACGACAGCGCCACGTTGAAGGTGGCGAAGAGGTGCATGCGCCGGCTGATCTTGCCCCAGCCGAAGATCATCAGCCCGATGAAGCCGGCCTCGTACATGAAAGCGGTGATCGTCTCGTAGCCGAGCACCTGACCAAAGAAGGGCCCGGCCGCTTGCGAGAACGGCCCATAGAGGATGCCGAAAGCCATCTCCATGGTGATGCCGGTAGCCACACCCGCGGCGAAGTTGATGATGAGCAGCCGCTCGAAGAATCGCACCAGCCGATACCAGTGCTCGTCGTCGGTGCGCATCCAGGTCGCTTCGGCGATGAACAGCAACGCCGCCAGACCGATCGTCAGAGGCGGATAGAGGATGTGGAGCGTCGTGATCCACCCGAAATCCACCCTGGCCAACACCAGCGACAAGGAGTTTTCGCCCATTCTCGATCTTCTTCCACTTGCCTGACGGGCCCGCATATAAGCGCCCTGCTACAAACCGGGAGCAAGGCACGCCGACGCACGGCAGGGCCGACGTAATGCGCCGACGATGCCAGGACGGCTTGCAACAAACAGGGTCGCCTTGCGTCTTATCGCTGTTGTACCGAGGTGGCCGATACGCACGTCATTTTCATTTACAGCCATTGCGGCGCTTGCCGCCGTTTCCTGCGCCAAACTGGTGTCGGCCTCTGCCGCTGATCTGTCTCGGCATCGGCACCTTCGATCCCTTGATGCCGACATCTACCCGGACGACTACGGCTGCCGCCAGCAGGAGCCTTCCGACGATAAACCCCGGTTCCTTGGTTCCCACCGGTGGCGAGGGCTTGAACGCTTCCTTGAGCAGCCCGAAGGTCGCCTGCGCCGCATTGGCTTGATTACGCTGACGATGCTCGGCGCCTGATCAACTACGAGCCCGCGATCGGCGACAAGGATGCCGAGATGTACTGGACGGCTGAACAGGCCATGGAGCAACTCGACAGCATGTTGCCGAAGGATTTGCGTCCGATGTCTACGTGGCCGCGCGACAGTCGGCGACGCCTCGCTCGGACGTCGATTTCGCGCGAACCTTCCGCGAGCAACTGCTCGGTGCCCGCAAGAGCGCCGGCAAATTTTACGGGTTGGCCAGCGCCGCACTCGGCCCCATCCCGAAGCCCGGCAGCACGCGCTGGCTGGAAATCGCGCCGAAGAACTCGGCCGCCTGATCAGTTGCGCGCAGGTCGTGATCGCGCCGGCTCACTAACGGTCTTATCTACAAAAGGGCGGCTTGCGCCGCCCTCTTTCATGCAAGCTTTCCGGCGCGATCAGGCGGCGAGCGCGCCCGATTTCTTGCCGGTAAAGGTCGCGATGGCATCCATCAGCGGCGGCGACAGCACGTCATAGGGCTCGAGGCCGATCGACTTCAGCTTGGAGCGGACGTGCTCCATGTCCTTGGGATCGTGGCCCTGCTCGATGATCGAGGACACGAAGGCCGCGAACTGCGGTTCCTGCCAGCCTTTCTCGTCGGCCAACTCGACGTGCACGAAGTCGAGGCCCTTGAAGGGATGGTCCTTGACGATGCGCCCGAACATATGGACGCCGCACTGCCTGCAGGCGTGGCGCTGGATCGCCGCGCTCTCGTCGACGATGTGCAGCTTCTCCTGGTGCGCGGTGACCTTGAGGTGATCGGTCGGCACGACGGCCACGATCGAGAACTCGGCGCCTTCTGGCTTCCAGCATTTCGAGCAGCCGCAAGCGTGGTTGTGGGCGACGTCGCCGGTGATCGTGACCTCGACCTTGTCGGAGGGACAATGGCAATGCAGCTTGCCGCCGGAGAAGCTGCCGGTGCCCTTCTGAAGTCCGTTGTCGATCATCGGATGGAGCGAGGGTGTCGCCATGGTGGACCTTCCTTGGGTTTTCCGGCCGGCGGACGAGTTCGGCCGGCCCACAAAATTTTTCGCGATGATGCGTCCCGAGGTCGGATGAGCCGATCGTATCGACAGTCGGATCCGACAGCGCGTTTCTACGCTCCTCACTTTGTTCTTGCCAGTCGATAGCTGAAAACAATTGCGTCGCGACATGCAGGCTTGGATGTTATACTATAGCAAGTCTTCCTTGTGATGCTGCCGTGTCGTCCACAGCGGACGTTGATCAACGCCCGCAAGGCGTTGCCACGTCGGCGCGCAAACGCAAGATGCTTCCGGTCTTTATGATGGAGAGTTGATTCGCATGGCCAGGAAGGCAGCGGCAGCTAAGGCGAGTGTCACGGAAGAGGAAGCGCCGAAGCCGCGAACGTCGAAGAAGTCGGTTGCTGCAGCTTCGCCCGAGTTGGTGGCTCCCACCAAGGTCGCGGCTCCCGTCAAGAAAGCGACGCCCCTGCTGACGCTGACGGACATCGGCGACCATCTCGCCTCGACGTTCGACATGCCGAAATCGCACGCCAAGATCTATCTCGCCGAAGCCGTCGCGCTGATCGGCAAGAACCTCCGGAAAGGCAACAAGGTACGGATTTCCGGCCTGGGCGTCTTTCAGGTGAAGAAGCGCGGAGCACGCAAGGGGCGCAACCCGAAATCGGGCGAACCCATCAAAATCAAAGCGACCAAGCGCGTCGGCTTCGCCGTCGCACGTGACCTCAAAGCCAAACTCTGAGCAAGGCGGAGCAGGACATGCGGCCGGCGCTGCCCGGGTCGTCGATAAGTCTTGTTGCAGCGCAGCAAAAACGCTCCTACGCTTGTTGCGAAGAGGAACCGACCATGTCCGCCGTCTGGAATACCAAATGGGGCGCGCGCCGAGTCCGGCACGACCCGCCGACGCTCGTCGAGGCACTCGCCGCGGCGCAGGGGTTGACGGACAACCGCGATGCCCAGGTTGCGATCGCGGCCGATCTCATGGGCGTGCCGCTCGACGACGCCAAGGCGGAAATGCGCCGGCTCGCGCCGGACCGCCGTGCGGCGATCACCGTTGTCACGCCTGCCCGCGACAAAGGCGGTGTGCGTACGGTCTTGATCGAGCGCAAGGTTAGCCGTCGGCTGCAGCGCGACGTGGCCGGGCAACGCGACGGCGCGCTCACGCGCTGACCGCTTCGCAGACGATGTCTTTGCGGGGCCGTCGCGGCCCGACATCACGCGTTTCCGCGTCGATGCGGCGGCGAGCGGGTATCGGCTCGGCGAGAGCTGAGCTTCTTGTTCGCTTGGCCTTGGCCGCGCTGCTGTGCTCCGTGCTTCCAGCGGATCCGCTGTACGCCGCCGACGATCCGAGCGGGCGCTGGGATCGCGAGGACGGCCTCGGCGGCGTCGAAATCAAGCCGTGCGAGGACGCGCTGTGCGCGCGCATCTCGTGGCTGCGTGACGCCGGCCCTCCGGCCCATGTCGGACAGCAGGTGCTCTTCGACATGCGGCGAACGGCGGAGGGCTCCTGGGTCGGATCGGCGTTCAATCCGGAAGACGGGCGCACCTACGCCGGAACGATGACGCTTACAGGCGACAAACTGATTACGAGAGGCTGCATCCTGGCCGGGCTCGTCTGCAGGACCGTGGTCCTCGTGAAGTCGCACTGACCTTCTACCCCGTCCGAGCGGCGTCCTAGGCAGCGCGCTGGCAACGATGGGCGCTTGCTCGACGGGCATTCAGGTCGTACAAGCCTGCGTCCTCGCAGAGGACACACCGCATGGCCTTGTGCCGGCGGTCACGCCCGGCAGCGCGATGCGCCCCCGGGCGCGTTTCGCGTTGGCGGCCAATCCGCCTTGTAAGGTCCGGATGTTCGAAGGTCTCAGCGACAAACTCACCGGCATCTTCGATGCCCTGACCCGACGCGGCGCGCTCTCCGAGGAGGACGTGAACGTCGCGTTGCGCGAGGTGCGGCGCGCGCTGCTCGAGGCCGACGTGGCGCTCGACGTGGTCAAGAGCTTCGTCGACAAGGTGCGCAGCCGGGCTGTCGGCGCCAACGTCGTCAAGTCGGTCACGCCCGGCCAGATGGTCATCAAGATCGTCAACGACGTGCTGATCGAGACGCTGGGCGAGACCGTCGATCCGATCTCGCTCGATGCCGCCGCGCCCGTCGCCATCATGATGGTCGGCCTGCAGGGCGCCGGCAAGACGACGACCACCGCCAAGATCGCCAAGCGCCTCTTCGACCGCCAGAGAAAGCGCATCCTCATGGCCTCGCTCGACGTCAAGCGCCCGGCCGCGCAGGAGCAGCTCGCCGTGCTCGGCCGCCAGGTCGGCATCGACACGCTGCCCATCGTCGCCGGCCAGACGCCGGTGCAGATCGCCAGGC
Source organism: uncultured Beijerinckiaceae bacterium (assembly GCA_964246205.1). GTDB lineage: Bacteria > Pseudomonadota > Alphaproteobacteria > Rhizobiales > Beijerinckiaceae > RH-AL1. The sequence continues at coordinate 9,012 of CAXTQM010000067.1, forward strand.
GGGCCGAGCAGACCGCCCGCCTGCAGGGCTACGACGTGGTGATGCTGGACACCGCCGGCCGCACCCACATCGACGAAGCGCTGATGGCCGAGATGGCCGAGATCAAGTCGGCCGCGCACCCCCACGAGATCCTGCTCGTCGCCGACAGCCTGACCGGGCAGGACGCGGTGAACCTCGCCAAGAACTTCGACGATCGCGTCGGCATCACCGGCATCGTGCTGACCCGCACGGACGGCGACGGTCGCGGCGGTGCCGCGCTCTCGATGCGCCACGTCACCGGCAAGCCGATCAAGCTGCTCGGCACCGGCGAGAAGATGGACGCGCTCGAGGATTTCCATCCCGACCGCATCGCCAACCGCATCCTGGGCATGGGCGACATCGTCTCCCTCGTCGAGCGTGCGGCGGAGAATATCGACGCCGAGAAGGCGCAGGCCATGGCCCGGAAGATGGCCAAGGGCAAGTTCGACCT
>CAXTQM010000068.1:0-9472 GCA_964246205.1 uncultured Beijerinckiaceae bacterium
CCGCCGCACCTGTCGAGAAAGAGCGCTCGGAAGACTACTACGTCACCAAGAGCATGATCTTCGGCGCGCTGATCGAGGCGATCGACCTCTCGCAGCTGTCGCGCCTCGATCCGGACTCCGCGCGCGACGAGATCAAGGACATCGTCGGCGAGATCATCGCCATCAAGAACGTCGTGATGTCGATCTCCGAGCAGGACGATTTGCTCAACGACATCTGCAACGACGTGCTCGGCTACGGGCCACTCGAGCCGCTGCTGGCACGCGACGACATCGCCGACATCATGGTCAACGGCGCAAGGCGCACCTTCATCGAGGTCGGCGGCAAGATCCAGCTCACCAACATCCGCTTTCGCGACAACGCGCAATTGATGAACATCTGCCAGCGGATCGTCAGCCAGGTCGGGCGCCGCGTCGATGAAGCCTCGCCCATCTGCGACGCCCGCCTCGCCGATGGGTCCCGTGTCAACGTCATCGCACCGCCGCTCGCCATCGATGGACCCTGCCTCACCATCCGGAAATTCAAGAAAGACAAGCTGACCCTCGATCAGCTGATCCGCTTCGGCGCGATGTCGCCGGACGGCGGCGAGATCCTGAAGATCATCGGCAAGGTGCGCTGCAACGTGCTGATCTCCGGCGGTACCGGCTCGGGCAAGACCACGCTCCTGAATTGCATGACCAACTACATCGAGGACGACGAGCGCGTCATCACATGCGAGGATGCGGCCGAGCTTCAGCTTCAGCAGGCCCATGTGGTCCGCCTGGAAACCAGGCCGCCGAACCTCGAAGGATCGGGCGCCATCACCATGCGCGACCTCGTCAAGAACTGCCTGCGAATGCGACCCGAACGCATCATCGTCGGCGAGGTGCGCGGCCCGGAGGCGTTCGACCTCCTCCAGGCCATGAACACCGGCCACGACGGCTCGATGGGCACGCTCCACGCCAACTCGCCGCGCGAGGCGCTGAGCCGCCTTGAATCCATGATCACGATGGGCGGCTACTCGCTACCCTCCAAGACCATCCGCGAGATGATCGTCTCCTCGGTCGACGTCATCATCCAGGCGGCCCGCCTGCGCGACGGCTCGCGTCGCATCACTCACGTGACCGAGGTGCTGGGGCTCGAAGGCGACGTCGTCATCACCCAGGATCTGATCGTCTACGAAATCACCGGCGAGGATGCCGCGGGCCGCCTGATCGGCCGTCACCGCTCGACCGGCGTCGGTCGGCCGCGCTTCTGGGAGCGCGCGCGCTACTACGGCGAGGAGCAGCGGCTCGCGGCCGCGCTCGATGCCGCCGAGATCAAGACCGCCGTCTGACCGGGAGCCGCCCTCATGGATCTCCACCAACTGGACCTGCACCAGCTCGTCATGCCGTTCCTGATCGCTCTCAGCGTCGGCTGCGTGCTCTACGTCGTCGTCTACCCGTTGATCTCGGGCGAGGCCAAGGCCGAGAAGCGCAAGGCGGCGCTGCAGGCACGCTCGAGCGTTAGTGGACCGGGCGGCAGGGTCAACGACGCGGCCAAGCGGCGGAAGGCGGTCGCCGACAGCCTCAAGGAGCTCGACCATCGCGCCGCCAACAAGAAGCTCAGCTTCGAGGCGCGCATGGCCCAGGCCGGCCTCACCTGGACCAAGACGAAATTCTGGACCATCTCGGCGGTCCTCGGCGCGGTGGCCGCCATGGCCGCCCTCTACGTCAGCGGCGCACCGATCATGGTCGGCGCCTTCGCAGTCATCGGCGGCCTCGGCATGCCGCGCTGGTTCATCGGCTTCCGCCGCAAGCGCCGTTTCACCAAGTTCCTGCAGGAATTCCCCGCCGCGGTCGATATCATCGTGCGCGGCATCAAGGCCGGCATTCCGCTCGGCGACTGCATCCGCAACATCGCCAGCGAAGCGGAGGAGCCTGTCAGGACCGAGTTCCGAGCCATCGTCGAAGCGCAGTCGATGGGCCTGACGGTGGCCGATGCCTGCGAGCGGCTCATCGAACGCGTCCCGCTGCCGGAAGCCAACTTTTTCGCGATCGTGATCAACATCCAGTCGAAGGCCGGCGGCAACCTCGCGGAAGCCCTGACCAACCTGTCGGCGGTGCTGCGCGATCGCAAGAAGATGAAGGGCAAGATCAAGGCGATGTCGAGCGAGGCCAAGGCGTCGGCCGGCATCATCGGCGCCTTGCCCCCGCTGGTCGCGACCTTCGTCTATCTGACCAGCCCGGCCTACATCTCGCTGCTATTCACGACCGGCGTCGGGCACATGGTGCTCGCCGGCTGCGCCTGCTGGATGGCCACCGGCATCTTCGTCATGAAAAAGATGATCAGCTTCGACATCTAGGAGGCCAGGGTGTTCTCTTTCCTCGAACCACGCACGCTCGCCGCGATCCTCGTCGCCGTCGCGGTCTTCGCCACGATCCTCACCCTAGCCCAGCCGCTACTCGCCAGCGATCAGCTCGGCAAGCGCATGAAGAACGTCGCCTCGGAACGGGAGCGCATCCGCGCCCGCGAGCGCGAGAAGCTCAACGCCAGCGTCAACGCGAAGAAGAGCCTCCGCGTCGAGCCCAAGGCCTACATGAAGCGCGTCGTCGACCGCTTCAACCTCGTTCAGTGGCTCGGCACCGACAAGGCCAAGGCGCAGATGGCGATGGCCGGCTATCGCGGTGCCGGAGCGGAAACCGGCTTCCTGTTCTTCCGGCTGGTGACGCCGCTGTTGTTCACGGTTGTCGGCGCATTCTACATCTTCGTCGTCCTGCACCTCAACTATTCGACGAGCATCAAGATCGGTGCTGTCTTCGCCTGCGCCTATGCCGGCATCAAGGCGCCCGAGCTCTACATCCGCAACAAGATCTCCAAGCGTCAGTCCTCAGTCGGCCGCGCCTTTCCGGACGCCATGGATCTGCTGCTGATCTGCGTCGAATCCGGCATGTCGATCGAGCAGGCGTTCCGCAAGGTCGGGCAGGAGATCGGCCTGCAGTCGATCCCGCTGGCCGAGGAGCTGACGCTGACGACGGCCGAACTGTCCTACTTGCCGGAGCGGCGGACAGCCTACGAGCATTTCGCGCAGCGCGTCGGCATCGATTCGGTCAAGCAGATCGTCACCGTGCTGATCCAGGCCGAACGCTACGGCACGCCGCTGGGCCAAGCCCTGCGAGTGCTCGGCGCCGAAAGCCGCGAAATGCGCCTGCTCAAGGCCGAGCAGAAGGCCGCCGCTCTGCCGCCCAAGCTGACCGTGCCGATGATCGTGTTCTTTCTGCCGGTCCTCTTCGCCGTCATCCTCACGCCAGCGATCATCCAGATCTCGACGCTGAAGTGACGCTATTGCGCGTCGTCGACCGACGCGGTCCGCGTCGCCTCGGCCCGAAGCCTCGCGGCCGCGATTTTGCGCCGCGGCGTGACCGCCTTGTCCTTCCAAGTGTCGGACTGCGCGATCATGCGCTTGATGGACTGAACGTTGTCGGCGGCGTCGATCGGCGAGAGATCGTGGCGCGACACCTCTTCGGCCTCGGCGTATTTGCCCTGGAGCGAGAGCACCAGCGCCAGGTTCTCGCGCACCCTGGCGTCGGCCGCGGGCTGCGCCGCCGCCTTGCGCAGCGCCTCTTCGGCCTGCGGCATCTGCCGCTCGAGCGCATACGAGAGACCGAGATTGGACAGCACCTGCGGCTGGTCCGGCACGATCTTCAACGCGGCATCATAATAGGTCCGGGCATGGGCGTGGTCGCCCATCTGGTCGGCGACCGAGCCCTGCGCGGACAGAACCGTCCAGTTCGGCCGATCGGGCGTGTGCGCGCGCTCGAGCACGTCAGCCGCTTCCTGCAGCCGGCCGGCATCGGCGAGGGCCTTGCCGTAGGCGCCGAGCACTACCGTGTCGTGGGGGTTCTTGACGGCGAGCCGTTGCATCACGGCGACTGCCTGGGCGTGCCGGGTGAGGCCGCGCAGTGCCATGGCGTAACGCAGCGCGATGGCCCGGTTGTCGGGATCGGCGCCGTATTTCGGCGCCATGTCGTCGGCGTAGGCGCGCAGTCGCGCCTGGTCCCCCGGTGGCGGCGGGTTGGGAACGGAGGCGAAGCTCGGCGTCGACGGTGCCTGGCAGCCCGCCAGCGCCAGGGCCAGGCCGAGCGCCGGCAGGGCGAGGGTGCGGCGTGCGGGCATGAGCATCGTTTCCGGGATGGCCGCGTTTTAATGGCGATGAGCGATCCTTGAGGGAACATGGCTAACGAAGGCTTAAGAAGCGTCCCGAATTGGAGCGTTTGGAGCAGAGAGGTCGCATCGATGACGCTGGAAGCCAGATGGCTGCGATGACGATCCTCGATCCCAGGTTGACGCCCGCTCGCCCCGACCTCGCATCCACCCACCTTCGCGGCATCGTCGAGGCGAAGCGCTACGTCGATGGGCGACGCTGCCAGGTCGCCGCCTCCGTGCTCGACCTCAAGCGCCAGCCGCGCCCGGATGCGCCGCTCGACACGCAGGTGCTCCGGGGCGAAATCCTGTGCCTATACGAGGAGGAGGACGGCTGGGCCTGGGTGCAGGCCGAACGCGATGGCTACGTCGGCTATGTCGCGACCTATGGCCTGCGCGACGACATCGTCACGCCGACCCACCAGGTCGTCGCGACCCGCACCTTCGTGTACCCGGCCGCCGACATGAAGCAGCCGGTCAGCGCCGCGCTGCCGCTCGCCGCGAGGGTGGCGGTCGAGGATGTCGTGGGCTCCTATGCGCGGCTCGCCGGGGGCGGCTGGGTCGTTTTCGCCCACTTGGCAACGCTCGACCGCGTGGCGGAATGCGACGCCGTGAGCACGGCCGAGCGGCTGTTCGGCGTACCTTACCTCTGGGGCGGCCGGACCCCGCAGGGTGTCGATTGCTCCGGGCTGGTGCAGCTCGGCTTTTCACTCGCCGGCATCGACCTGCCGCGCGACACCCACATGCAGGAGACTCTGGGCCGCGCCTTACCCTTCGGCGAAAACCTCGACGGTCTCGAACGCGGCGACCTGGTCTTCTGGCGCGGGCACGTCGGCTTGATGTGCGATACCCGAACCCTTCTCCACGCCAACGCTCATCAAATGTTTGTCGGCCGCGAGCCTCTTCGCGAGGCCTGCGCGCGTATCGCCGCAAGCCCGTCGGGCTCGTCCGTCACGTCGATCCGCAGGCTCACCACAATGAATGATAAGCCCTCGTGAAAAAGCCGCGAAAGCCTCGGATTTCCAGACGGCTACGCTTGCGGATCGCCTTGCCTTGACCGCGTTTGCCTCCTACCTCCAACCCTAATCGACTAGCCCGAAGGTTTGAGTGCGCATGATCGTTCATGCGTCAAGGAGTTCGGAAACTCTTCGATACGCGCACGTTGCGCGACGTTACGTCCATCGACACTAAGGAATGCCTCTATGGCGACAGGTACGGTCAAGTGGTTCAACGCCGAGAAGGGCTACGGCTTCATCCAGCCCGACGACGGTGGGAAGGATGTGTTCGTTCACATCAGCGCGGTCGAGCAGGCGGGTATGCGCAACCTTCAGGAAGGCCAAAAGGTCGACTTCGAGGTGGTCGCCGATCGCCGGACCGGCAAGTCCGCCGCTTCGAACCTACGCGCGGCTTGATCCCGCCTTCTTCGGATCTCGACACAAAGCCTCGGCCTCAAGCCGGGGTCTTTTCTTCGGAAATTATAGGGTTGACGTACCACGCTCCAACCGGTAGTGTCTGTCCATCGGTAAGGACGGATCGCCATGACTGGCAAGCTCGACATTCGGAACCCTATTTTCAACTGTGACGACGCGGCTCGCGCTCATATCGAGACGCTGCTTTGGCCGCAGGGTCCGGTGTGCCCGCGTTGCGGCGTCATGGGCGACCGCATCACGAAGCTGGCGGGGAAGAGCACCCGTCCCGGCGTCTACAAGTGCAAGGACTGCCGCAAGCCGTTTTCCGTTACGGTCGGCACCGTCATGGAGCGGTCGCACGTCCCGCTGTCCAAGTGGGTGCTCGCTTCTCAGCTCATGGCTTCAAGCAAGAAGGGCTTCTCCGCCCATGAGCTTCATCGCCTAATCGACACGACCTACGAGACGGCTTGGTTCCTGTTTCACCGTCTCCGCGAGGCCATGAACGATCCGGCAGCCGGCCCTTTGGGCGGCAAGAATGAAGTCGTGGAGGTGGACGAGACCCACATCGGCGGCAAAGAGAAGAACAAGCACGCTTCCAAGCGCAAGCACGAGGGGCGCGGCCCGGTCGGCAAGATGCCGGTCGTCTCGCTCGTGTGCCGCGATAGCGACGTGCGAAGCTTCTACGTCGCCAACGTGACGGCTAAGACGCTGCGTCCGATCCTCGCCAAGCACATGAGCAAGGACGCCGTGCTTATGACCGACGACAGCGCCGTTTACCCGCCGATCGGCAAGGACTTCGCCGCGCACGCCACCGTCAATCACTCGGCTGGCGAGTACGTCCGCACAGGCGGCTTCCACCACACGAGCACCGTGGAGTCGCATTTTTCGCTGCTCAAGCGCGGCGTGTTCGGCACCTTCCACAACAACAGCGAGGCGCACCTTGGGCGCTACCTCGTGGAGTTCGACTTCCGCGCCAACACCCGCCACCTAACCGATAGCGAGCGTTGCAGCACAATCCTCGCCAGCGCCAAGGGCAAGCGCCTCATGTATCGACAGCCTGCTAGCGCATCGGTCGCGTAAGCGATGATGGCGATATTATGATACCATCACGCTACTGTCGCCTCGACAGGCGCCTGTTGCGAATCATTAGATAGCCGCTGACCGCAGTGAGACCACCAAGGCTTATGAGCGAAAGAGCAGACCATTCAGGCGCGGCCATCGGCTTGCTCGTTGCTGGCGGAGCCATAATGCTCGTGTCTCTTTCGGCGTTTTTGTTCGGTGGCCAGTCAGGTGTATTAGCTGCTACAGGCGCAGGAACAATGGCGGTCCTATATGCGGTAGCCGCCGCTCTCTTTTTTAGAAGCTCGAAGGCTCCTGAAAGGAATGATGTAGCTAACCCACAATATCTAACACAATTAAAAGCCAGCTTTCTCGCAGTTTCTCTTTATTCAGTTCGTCAATATGGTCGTTAAAGTCATTGCCAAACTTCCTCAATGGCTCATCTAAATCCATACCGCCAATGTAAACTCCATTCGGTCCAATCGACAGAAACCCGGCCCGCTTGGGGGGTGATAACTCGGATTGCGAAAAGCTGCTCCAGGTCGCTGTTCAATTGTAACGTGAGAGTATTCGAAAGAATGGTTCTTGATATGAAATTTTAGAACTACGGCAAATAGCCCGGCGACCACAAACCATACAACCGAAGCCGCGATTTCCAGCTTGCTTTCCGCACGCAAATGCCTCCAGCGCGAGACATTTCGCGGAGGCGGAGACTTACCTTGGGTCGCCAATGGTGGGAAGACGCCCGTTCGTACTCGACTCCAACAGTCGCGACCGCCTAGCCTCCGCGTTGAGCTTCACGCGCGGGCGCTTGCTCTCCGCTTGAGGCTTGGGAGGTGTCTTCAGTAGGCGCAGCAAGAGTGCGTCGCGCCGCTGGTCGCTTTCCTTGTCGCTCATAGGCGAGAGGCTAGCACGATTTCCATGGCGGAAGAAAATGAAGCGCGGCCATATATCTTTGTCGGAAGCTTGCACTCGAATTGGAGTGTTAGCTCAGAGTTAGGTGCAATGTTAGGCGAGTTTGCTGTAACAGAGTCCCTTCTTGTGGAAATATTAGCTCTTGTAATAAAGGAAGAAGACACATCTCACGCCATCAGTCATCAAATCTTCGGTCAAATACAAAGCGTAAGTCTGCGCATCGATATATTGACCGAAGCAGCTAAAGTAAGCGATTTACAGAGCGCCATCAAAGTAAATATTACTGCCGCTTTGCAACTAGCCAGATCCAACAACACAATGAGAAACAAATACGCTCATGGGCTGTATAGCACTAACGTCAAAACTGGGAAAGTCTACTTGAAACCATTTGGAACTTCTACCACCCGAAAAAACACGTCAGAAAAAGAAATAACCTACACTGAAGTGAAAAAAGACAGAGAGAGAACTAATTATGAACAATTCAAAAGTGCTCAAGCTTTTGTTTTCGGATCGTATAGAGCAAACATTGATCTAAAAATCGCATCAAACACCTCATTAGGGCATCCGATAGGGATATCGTACTCGGTCGCTACAGACCAACCCGCCTCAATCATCTTAGGCGTCACCTCAATCTTCGCATCTTCATCCTGCGCCGGCCTATCGCCCTCTAACCTAGGGCTAGAGTCTGGTACGTCAACCCGATAATTCCCTTTTCTTTTGCGACCTACTGGACCGGGGCGGCGTAGAGCAGACCGCCCGCCGTCCAGAGTGCGTTCAGCCCACGCTTGATCTTGAGCGGAGACCCCTCGCCGAGATTGCGCCGGAAAACGTCGTCATAATTGCCGACCGTCTTGATGATCCGGTAGGCCCAGTCCGAGGTCAGTCCGAGACCTTGGCCGAAATTGCCCTCCGCGCCGAGCAGGCGCTTGATTTGCGGGTTATCTCCCTTCGCCATCGCGTCGACATTAGCCTGGTTCACGCCAAGCTCCTCGGCATCGATCATCGCTTCGTTGGTCCATCGCACGATTTCGAACCACTCGTCATCGCCCTGACGCACCGCAGGACCGAGCGGTTCCTTCGAGATGATCTGCGGCAGGATCACGTTGCTCGCCGGATCGGACGTCGCGGCGCGAATCACGAACAAGGCCGATGCGTCGGCGGTGTAGGCGGCGCACTTGCCGTCGCGGTAGCCCTGCTCCGCCTCCTCGGCGGTGGGGAAGCTCTTCGGAGCGTAGGGCAGGTTTCGGCCGTGGAAATAGTCGGCGAGGTTCAGGTCGGTCGTCGTGTCCTGCTGCACGCAGATGCTTTTGCTGGACAGGTCGGCGGCAGCGCCGACGCCGAGGCTGCGCTTCACCATGAAGCCCTGGCCGTCGTAATATGTGATCCCGGCGAACAGGATGTCGTGGGCGCTTTCGCGGTTCAGCGTCCAGGTGGTGTTGCGGCTGAGAAGATCGATTTCGCCGTTCTGCAACGCTTCGAGGCGCGTCTTCGCCGTCTCCGGCACGAATTCGACCTTTGTCGGATCGCCGAACACCGCGGCGGCGACGGCTTGGCAGAAGTCGACGTCGAAGCCGCTCCATCGACCGTCGGCATCGACCATGCCGAAGCCCTGATAGGTCGTGCTCGTGCCGCAGCGCACGGCGCCGCGCTTGCGAACGGCGGCAAGCGTTGCGCAGCTGGTGAGCGCCTTCGCGGCAGCACGCGCATCGGCGACCGCCGGGGTTGTGGCGGGACAGAGAAGCAGCGCCAGCAAAGGCAGCACGGTCGACCACGACCTCATCACCGAGCAATGTCCCCGGCGTTCGGGTGCGAGCGGGCAAGGATCGGCGAGCGGACGGATGCTCTGATCAAGGTTGGCCGCTTCGCTGGACTTCAAAGCGGCTCTTGATCCGCTGCCAGTCCCGCGGCTCGCGGGTCGCACGCACGAACT
>CAXTQM010000069.1:0-9445 GCA_964246205.1 uncultured Beijerinckiaceae bacterium
GCTGGGGCGGGCGCTACGACCACATGCTGGTGCTCGACGCCGACAGCTTCATGCTCGGCCACGCCATCGTCAACCTCGCCGCGGCGATGGAGGCCGACCCGGACGCCGGCATCATCCAGACGCTGCCGCTCATCATCAACCGCAACACGCTGTTTGCCCGCGTGCAGCAATTCGCGGCGCGCATCTACGGCCCGGTCATCGCCGCCGGGCTTGCCTGCTGGATGGGCCGCGACGGCAACTACTGGGGCCACAACGCGATCATCCGCACCAAGGCCTTCGCCGACCATTGCGGGCTGCCGCACCTCGAGGGCAAGCCGCCGATGGGCGGCCACGTCATGAGCCACGACTTCGTCGAGGCGGCCTTCATCCGCCGCGCCGGCTACGCCGTCTACATGCTGCCGGTGCTCGACGGCTCCTACGAGGAAAGCCCGCCCTCGCTGATCGACCTCGCCGCGCGCGACCGGCGCTGGTGTCAGGGCAACCTGCAACACTCGCGCATCCTCGGCGCGCGCGGCCTGCACGCGGCCTCGCGCCAGCACTTCACCACCGGCATCTTCGCCTACCTGGCATCGCCGCTGTGGATGCTGCAGCTCGTGGTCGGCATGGTGCTGGTGCTGCAGGCGAGCTACGTCAAACCCGAGTATTTCTCGAACGAATTCACCCTGGTGCCGGCGTTCCCGCGCTTCGACGCCGAGCGGTCGCTGGCGCTCTTCGGCTTCACCATGGTGATCCTGCTGATGCCGAAGTTCTTCGGCTGGCTGCTTGCCTGCATCCAAGGTCCAACGCGGCGCGGCAGCGGCGGCGCCATCCGGCTGACGATCTCGGCGCTGTTCGAGGTTCTTATGTCGGCGCTGCTGGCTCCGGTGATGATGCTGATCCAGACCGGCCACGTCTGGCATTTCGTGTTCGGCTTCGACACCGGCTGGGAGCCTCAGCGCCGCGACGACGGCTCGATCCCATTTCTGGCGATCGTGCGCCGGCACCGCTCGCACATGCTCTTCGGCGTGCTCACGCTGGTGTCAGGCCTCTTGATCTCGCCCTCGCTCGTGGCCTGGATGTCGCCGACGATCGTCGGCCTGATCCTGGCGATTCCCCTGTCCTGGGCTACGGGGCTGCTCGCCGTCGGCCTGGCGATGCGCCGCATCGGCCTGCTGACCACCCCGGAAGAGCGCCGCAAGCCGGCGGTGGTGACGCGTGCCGCCGCTATCCTCGCCGAGATGGGCGGCGCGCCCGACGAGCCCGAGAACGCACTGCGCCTGATCTACGACGACCGCCACCTGCAAGCCGCCCACGAGGCGTTTGCGGCGCACGACACGCCGCGCCGCCGCGGCGAGGTCATCGCGGACTGGGCCCTCGCCGAGGCCAAACTCGACGATTCCGAGAGCATCGAAGACGCGCTCGACTGGCTGAAGCCGAAGGAGCGCATGGCGCTGCTCAATGACGGTGCGCTGCTGCGTCGGCTGGTCGCCCTGCCTCGCCGTGGCGCAGCCGAGGAGCCGCAGCGCGCCGCCGAGTGACCGCGCGCGAGTGGTGCCAAGGCTTCGTGACCGATCGAGAGATCGTGCGCTCTCTGATTCGACACGTCGTGTGTCATCGCGGCGCGCCTTGCCAGCTGCCCGCGGCTTACCCTATATGGCTGCAAGGTCGGGTATACGAAAACCCGCCGCCTCCGCGCCCATCGTCTAGCGGTCTAGGACGTCGCCCTTTCACGGCGGAGACACGGGTTCGATTCCCGTTGGGCGTGCCAAGTTGACTTACGGCAGTTCGAATGAGGCTGGAAAAGGTGGTCTCGGCTGGCAAGCCGCGAACGAGATCCGGATCTCACCGGATACGTTTTCGCAATCCGGTCGCTCGCCTACTCCGCGGCTGAGATCCGCGGCGAGCGTCCGTCATCGAGCTTATGTAGAAAGGCGATGATCTCGGGATTGTGGCCGATTGCGCAGGCGGCCAGCGTCTTGCCGTTCTTCTTGAAGTAGCTGATGAAATCGAGCTTGGCCACCTCGCCAAGCGTCTCGATCTCGTCCCAGTCCGCGGCATAGCCGGCATAGTCGAGGCGCTTGTCGCCCTGATTGCTCCAGAAGAACGGCGCGTCCCCAAACGGCGCTGCTTTCCCCAGCATGCCGCGCGCGGCATGGATGGCGTGCTGCTGCGCCAGGCGCCAGTGCTCGATGCGCGCCATGCTGTCGGAGCGCGGCTCGGGGAATGCCGCCACGTCGCCGGAGAGCCAGACGCCCGGCGCGCAGGTAAGGTCTGCACCGACGGCGATGCCGCCATCCTCGCGCTTGTCGATGCCGGTGATCGCGCCGGTCTCGGGCGCAGCGCCGGCGCCGATCAGCACGATGTCGGCGGGCAGCGCATCGCCATTCTCGAGCTTCACCTGCGCGACATGGCCGTTGCCCTCGAAACTCTCCACATTTCCCTGGATGAAGCGGACGCCAGCGCCCTCGTGGTGCACCTTGAGAGCGTGGGCAATGTCGTCGCCCATGCGCGAGGACAGCGGCAGCGCTTCCGGCGACACAATGGTGGCGGCCAGCCCGCGCTTGGTCAGAAAGGCCGCCGCCTCCAGCCCGATGAAGCCGCCGCCGATGACGACCAGCGTCTTCGCCGTCTCGGCGGCGGTGCTGATCGCCTCGGCGTCGGCGAGCGAGCGCAGCGTGAAGATGTTGCCGAGGTCGCCGCCGGCGAACGGCGGTACCACGGCGCGGCTGCCGGTGGCGACGAGCAGCGCGTCGGGCGTCAGCGACGTGCCATCTGCGAGCGTGACCGTGCGCGTGGCGACATCGATGGACCTGGCCTCGATGCCCATGAACTCGGCGCGCACGGCGCCGTAGAAATCCTTCTCCAGGAGCATGGCCGACGGATCAGTCTTCTTGGCGAGAAAATTCTTGGACAGCTTGGGCCGATCGTAGGGCTGGCCGGCCTCGCGGCCGATCATGACCAGCCGGCCGCCAAATCCCTCGTCGCGCAGGGTAATGGCGGCTGCGACGGCGGCCGCCCCCGTGCCCACGATGGCAAAGGTGCGGTCGTCGTGGGCGTGCGCCGAAGGGCCGGCTTTCGGCATCGCCTCCAGCGTGACGACGACCTTCTCGCCCTCGACGCGGATGGGATACTGGTCAAGCCCCTTCAGCGCCGGGGGATGCACCAGCGCGCCGTCGCCGATGTCGAAGGCGGCCTTGTGCCAGGGGCAGTACAACGTAGTGCCGCAGATCTCGCCTTTGGCCAGCGGCGCGCCGTAATGCGGACAGGTCGCCTGGAAGGCGCGCAGGCCTTGCTCGTCGCGAATGAAGAGAACTTTACGGTCGCCGTCCTCGACCTGCGACTTTCCCACGGGGATGTCCGCCTCGATCGCCCGCACTTCCGCCGCCATCGCGCCCGCTCCTTGTTGGAGCAGGAGTAATCTGTTTGCGGCGTCGCGGTTGCCTTATTCCGCCGCCTTGAGCGCGGGGTTCGACATCGTCTGGATTACCTCGAAGCCCTCGAACTCCGGATGGCCGAGCGTGCGGCGCTTGTTGTCACCGGCGTTGCGATGGGCGGCGCGGAACTGCTCGGAGCGCGTCCAATCCTCGAACTGCGCCTTGGAGGCCCAGACGGTGTGCGAGGAATAGAGGATGTGATCCTCGCGCTCGGGCCCGCGCAGCATGTGGAATTCCATATAGCCGGGCGAGTCCTTGAGGAAGGAATCGCGCCCGAGCCAGAGCGCCTCGAAGCCCTCGGCCTCTTCCTTCATGACCTTGAAGCGATTCATGGCGATGAACATCCGCGAGCTCTCGGTTGGTGTTGTCCGGTGCTCCCTTTCGCCACAGCCGCGCGGCGACGGCAAGGCCGACGGCTGTGGCAGGCGGTCGCCATATGGCGACATCTCACCAAAGTAGCTAAATGCGCCGACACTTGCGCGAATGGTAGGCCGGGAGGGACTTGAACCCCCAACCAGACCGTTATGAGCGGTCGGCTCTAACCGTTGAGCTACCGGCCCAGAAGCGCGAGGCGGACGGCGCCATTAAGCGTGTTTGCCTTGAGCTGGCAACGGCAAGGGTGCGGCGCCCCCTTCGCCGGCAGCCAGCGAGCCGCGCAGGTGCAGGCTTCGCGCGCCATCGCTGCCGTCCGAGGCGAAGCTGAGCGCCGCAGCCAGCGCGATGAAGACCGAGGCCGTGGCGATTGCCACGGTGGAGCCGAGGGCGCGCGAACGCGCTTGCGTCGTTGCTGTCGTTTCCGCCATGGGCGCCCTCCGTATCGAAGGTGCAGCCAAGCCAGCCGAAGATGAAGCTAGCGTTCGTCGAATACGCCGCATTCGGAGCAACGATGATCCAAAGCGTCAGGGATCGCTCGAAACGATCGGCTTGGTGAACGAAGCCTTGCCTACAGGATGAAGCGGCTGAGGTCGGCGTTGCGAGCGAGGTCGCCAATATTGCTCTCGACGAAGGCGCCGTCGACGATGACGGTCTCTCCGCCACGGTCGGAGGCGGTAAAGCTGACGTCGTCGAGCACGCGCTCCATGACGGTCTGCAGCCGGCGCGCGCCGATGTTCTCGACGGACGAGTTCACCTGCACCGCCACCTTGGCCAGCGCGTTGACCGCGTCGGGCGTGAAATCGAGCGTCACACCCTCGGTCAGCATCAGAGCCTGGTACTGCTTCAGCAAGCTGGCCTCGGTCTCGGTCAGGATACGGCGGAAATCGTCCTCGTCGAGCGGCTGCAGCTCGACACGGATTGGCAGCCGGCCCTGCAGCTCCGGCAGCAGGTCGGAGGGCTTGGAGACGTGGAAGGCGCCGGACGCGATGAACAGCACGTGGTCGGTCTTCACCGGCCCGTGCTTGGTGTTGACCGTGGTGCCCTCGATCAGCGGCAGCAGGTCGCGCTGCACGCCCTCGCGCGACACGTCGGCGCCGCCGCGGTTCTCGCGCGCGCAGATCTTGTCGATCTCGTCCAGGAACACGATGCCGTTCTCCTCGACCTGGCGGATCGCCTCGGCGACGATGGCATCGTTGTCCATCAGCTTCTCGCTTTCTTCGGCCAGCAGCGGCGCGTGGGCCTCCTTGACGAGAAGGCGCTTAGGCTTGGCCTGCTTGCCGGCCTTGCCGAAGATGTCGCCGAGGTTGATCGCGCCGACGGAAGCGCCGGGCATGTTGGGCAGCTCGAACATCGGCATGCCGTTGCCGCCCTGCTGCAGCTCGACCTCGATCTCCTTGTCGTCGAGCTCGCCGGCGCGCAGCTTCTTGCGGAAGCTGTCGCGGGTTGCCGGCGAGGACTGCGCCCCGACGAGCGCGGTCAGCACGCGCTCCTCGGCGGCAAGCTCCGCGCGGGCTTCCAGACCCTTGCGCTTGCCGTCCTTGACCATGGTGATCGCTGTCTCCAGCAGGTCACGCACGATCTGTTCGACGTCGCGGCCGACATAGCCGACCTCGGTGAACTTGGTGGCCTCCACCTTGAGGAAGGGCGCATTGGCGAGCTTCGCCAACCGGCGCGAAATCTCGGTCTTGCCGCAGCCCGTCGGGCCGATCATCAGGATGTTCTTGGGCAGCACCTCCTCGCGCATCGACCCCTCCAGTTGGAGGCGGCGCCAGCGGTTGCGCAGCGCGATGGCGACGGCACGCTTGGCGTCCTTCTGGCCGACGATGAAGCGGTCGAGCTCGGAGACGATCTCGCGAGGGGAAAAATCGTTCATGTGCTCCACGTCACCAAGGGATGGGGCAGCCGGCCGGCGAGCCCGCGCGGCAGGCGGCGAAGGATGGCGCGGCGCAACGGATGCCAGCCGGCCGAGAGCAGCAGGATGAAGGCGCCGAGCGCCAGCAGGACCAGCGGCACAAGGTAGGTCGAGCCGGCAAAGCCGGCGGCACGGATCAGCGCCGAAAGCGCGAAGCCGGCGTAGACCAATCCCGAGACGAGGATGGCCCGGCGGTCGATGATGACGGCGAGGACGCCGAGGGCAATGAACACCCACAGAATGCCGACCGCCGCACCCGTGGTGAGCCGGTCGTCCAGGCCGTGGAGGAAGCCGCGGATCAGCGGATGGACGATCAGCGGCGCGGCGAG
This sequence comes from uncultured Beijerinckiaceae bacterium, assembly GCA_964246205.1. Lineage (GTDB taxonomy): Bacteria > Pseudomonadota > Alphaproteobacteria > Rhizobiales > Beijerinckiaceae > RH-AL1. The sequence goes on from CAXTQM010000069.1 coordinate 6,030, forward strand.
GAGGTGCAGCCAGAAGGCGATGTCGGTGCGTCGGGTCAAGCGCTGCGGGTCCAACATGTCGAAGCGCATGGCGAGGGCGAACACCGCGAGGCCGCAAAGGAACAGCACGACGTTGATCGCCGTCTCGGTGACTCCGGGAATCAGACCGACGGCCGCGCTAATCGTGAGCACGCAGAGTGCGGCGACGCCGGCGGCGACCGTGATGGGAACGCGGAAGCGCGCGTAGTGCATCGCCGCCAGTCCGGCCGTGACGAGGGCGGCCAGTCCCAGCGGCAGGAACTGCAGGGGCACGATGCCGAGGATCGACTGACCGCGTTCGACGGGCGAGGCCGATGGCAGCAGCGATGCGAAGATCTGCGCGGCCAGCACGAACGAGGCGGCAACGAAGACCACGAGCAGCACGATGCTCGGCAGCGCCATGCGACGCTTCAGCGTGAAGAACTCTGCCAGGAGCCAGGCGCAGGTCGCGACCCCGGCGTAGGCCAAGGTCGACCCCGTGCGCACGCTCATAAGGAAGGCGAGCGCTCCGAGGAACAGCACGATGCCGATCGTGACGAAGATATCGGCGAAGCCGGTGACGAAGCGCAGGCTCTCGTCGTCCGCCGGTTCCCGCGGCGCATCGCGTGCGGTCTCGGCCTCGATCACACGCAAGCGCTCGACCTGCTCGGGCGTCAACACCGAACGGTCGAGCGCGAGCCCGAGCGTACGCTCCGAAATCACGCGCCCACGCCTTCGACGACGATGTTGCCGTTGGTGTAGACGCAGATCTCGCCGGCGATCTCCAGCGCGCGGCGGGCGATCGCCTCGGGATCGTGCTCGTAGTGCATGATCGCGCGGCCGGCGGCGAGCGCGTAATTGCCGCCCGAGCCGATGGCGATGACGCTGCCCTCCGGCGTCGATTCCGGCTCCAGCACGTCGCCGTTGCCGGTCAGCACCAGCCCGACCTCCTTGTCGGCGACCAGCATCATCGCCTCGAGCCGACGCAGGAAGCGGTCGGTACGCCAGTCCTTGGCGAGCTCGACGCAAGCACGCATCAGCTGCCCGGGATACTGGTCGAGCTTGGCCTCGAGCCGCTCGAACAGCGTGAAAGCGTCGGCAGTGGCGCCGGCGAAGCCGCCGATGACGTCGCCCTTGGCGAGCCGGCGCACCTTGCGCGCGTTGCCTTTGATGACTGTCTGCCCGAACGAAACCTGCCCGTCGCCGGCGATCACCGTGCGGCCGGCCTTGCGCACCATGACGATGGTGGTGCCGTGCCAGCTCGGCGGCTGGGGCATGGGTTCAGACATAAGGTGCTCGGCGATAGCGGGGCGGAACCGATCTATGGAGCAGGCTCGCGACGCGCAACCCTCGACACTTTGCTTGTGTCATTATCAAACAACTTCGGGCGCAGCATTGACGACTTGGCAATATCGGCCGGTCTGATCCGTGAATACCTAGAAAAGACATCGACTTGTCTTAGGTGAATGTTAAAGCGGCGTGGCTAATGTGGGGCAGTGACCGCCGAGTACGCGAGTAAGTGCCATGAGTGAGTCGTTCCGCCCCAGGGTCAAATACGTGATTGGCCCCGACGGCAGTCCGCTGACGATCGCAGATCTGCCGCCGAGCGGCACCAAGCGCTGGGTCATCCGGCGCAAGGCCGAGGTCGTCGCCGCCGTGCGCGGCGGGCTGCTTTCGCTAGAGGAAGCCTGCCACCGCTACACCTTGACCGTCGACGAGTTCCTCTCGTGGCAGATGTCGATCGACCAGCATGGCCTCGCCGGCCTGCGCACGACGCGGCTCCAGCACTACCGCGCCTGACCCGACGCCGGTTGCTTCCAACCCCGGCCCGCTCGACTGTCGTCGGGCGGGCCTTTCTGCGTGATCGACCCTTGTTCGGAGCGGGCAGGATCGTTTATAGATTCCAGGGTTGGACGAAGGCGGCGGGAGTTCTTCCGCTTTCTTCGCTGCCCCTTTCGGTAGATTGCGCACGACATGCCTTCGCGCTACGCGTCGATCATGAGCGAACACGAACCGCCCTGTTGGCGTCGGATGGTTCGAGGCGTCGCCCTCGCCGCCTTTGGCCTCGGCTGCATCGGCTCGGCGTCGGCTGCTTCCGGCCCCTGGGTCCAGAGCGATCATGTCGAGGCGCGCATCCTCAGCGCCGTGGCCGGCACCGGCGATCTCTTGACCTTGCCGACCGGCGTCGAAGTCAAGCTCGAGGGCGACTGGAAGACCTATTGGCGCTCCCCTGGCGATGCCGGCCTTCCGCCGGCGCTAGACTGGCACGGGTCGCAGAACCTCGCCGCGGCGACCCTGCTCTACCCGGCGCCCGAGCGTGTCACCGTGCTCGGCATCCAGACGTTCGGCTACAAACACGACGTCGTGTTTCCGATCGACGTCAAGCTCGCCGAGCCGGGCAAGCCGCTCGACCTCAAGCTGCAGCTCGATATCCTGATCTGCGCCGATCAATGCATCCCCAAGTCTCTCGCGCTGACTTTGGCCGTGCCGGCGGGCCCGGCGACGCTCGACGGCACCGACGCGCAGGTCCTCGCCAAGGCGCGCGCCGGCGTCCCGACCGACAGCCGCAATTCCGGCTTCGCGGTCAAGAGCGTTCAGGAAGTCTCCGACAAGGGCAACGCGGCGCTGCAAGTCGTCGCCACGGCGGTCGACGCTTTCGACAAGCCCGACATCATCCCAGAGGTGAAGCCCGACGCCGAGCTCGGCACGCCGCACGCCACCTTCTCGGCCGACAGGCACGAGGCGACGTTCCTGCTGCCTCTGTCGCGCAAGCTGCCCGTCGGAGCTCATCTCTCCGGCCGCGAGGCGACCCTGACGCTGGTCGACGGCGACCGCTCCCTCGAAGCCAAGGTGCCGAGCATCGCGCAGGGTTCGTCGGCGGCGCAGGAGACGCCCGGTCCCTCGCTGCTCGCGATGCTCGGCATCGCGCTGCTTGGCGGCCTTGTCCTCAACCTGATGCCCTGCGTGCTGCCGGTGCTCAGTCTCAAGTTCATCTCTGTGGTAAGCCAGGGCGGTCGCGCGCCGGCGGTGGTGCGCGCCGGCTTCCTAGCGACGGCAGCCGGTATCATCGTGTCCTTCCTCGTCATCGCGGGCGTGCTGATCGGCGTGAAGGCGGCCGGTCACGGCATCGGCTGGGGCATTCAATTTCAGGAGCCGGCGTTCATCGCCGCCATGGCAGTACTTGTGACGGTGTTCGCCTGCCATCTCGTCGGCTTCTTCGAAGTGCCGCTGCCGCGTTTCATCGCCAACGCCGCCTCGGCGCGCACCGGCCCCGACGAGAGCCTCGCCGGCCATTTCGTCACCGGCGCCTTCGCAACGTTGCTGGCGACACCCTGCTCCGCCCCGTTCCTCGGCACCGCCGTCGGCTTCGCGCTGGCAGGCGAGACCTGGCAGATGCTGGCGATCTTCCTCGCGCTCGG
>CAXTQM010000070.1:0-9395 GCA_964246205.1 uncultured Beijerinckiaceae bacterium
CGCAATGCCGCACAAGATCGTCTTCCTGGACCGCGAGAGCGTCAACGCGGATGTCAGGAAGTTCGAGTTCGAGCATAAATACGAGGAGCACGAGGCAACCGAGGTCCATGAGATCGTGGATCGGCTGAAGGGCGCCACCGTGGCTGTGATCAACAAGGTGCCGATGCGCGCCGAAACGTTGGCGCAGCTGCCCGACCTGAAGCTCATCGCAGTGGCCGCCACCGGCACCGACGTGATCGACAAGGCCGCCGCCAAGGAGCACGGCATCGCGATCGTCAACATCCGCAATTACGCGTTCAACACCGTACCCGAGCACGTGATCGCGCTGATGTTCGCGCTCAAGCGCAAGCTCGTGAACTACCATACCGACGTGCAGAACGGCGTCTGGAACAGTTCGCGGCAATTCTGTTTCTTCGACCACGACATCCACGACGTCGCCGGCTCGACGATGGGCATCGTTGGCTACGGCGCCATCGGCAAGTCGATAGGCAAGCGCTGCGAGGCGCTCGGCATGAAGGTCATCGCATACGATGTCATGCCCCAGGAGGGCACGGTCGATTTTGAGACGATCCTGCGCGACAGCGACGTCATCACCCTGCACGCGCCGCTGACGCCCGACACGCGCAACATGATCGGCGCGGCCGAATTCAAGAAGATGAAGAAGACTGCGATCCTCATCAACACGGCGCGGGGCGGCCTTGTCGACGAGAAGGCCCTCGCCGAGGCCCTGAAGACCCACGAGATCGGCGGTGCCGGCTTCGACGTGCTGACAGAGGAGCCGCCGCGCTCCGGCAACGTGCTGCTCGATCCCTCCATCCCGAACCTCATCATCACGCCGCACGTCGCCTGGGCGAGCCGCGAGGCCATGCAGATCCTTGCCGACCAACTCGTCGATAACGTCGAGGCTTTCGTCGGCGGCACGCCGCAAAACCTCGTCGCCTAGGACAATACGCACCAGCCGACCGGCCGCAGAGCCGGCGCAAGGGGAGACATCGATGGACATCCACGAGTACCAGGCCAAGGAGATCCTCGCCAAGGCCGGCGTCGGCCTAGCGCGGGGCGCCGTGGCCTTCTCCGCCGAGCAGGCGGTCTATGCCGCCACCGAGCTCGGCGGCTGGAAATGGGTGGTCAAGGCGCAGATCCACGCCGGCGCCCGCGGCAAGGCCGGCGGCGTCAAGCTGTGTCAGACCTACCACGAGGTGCGCGACGCCGCCGAGAAGATGCTCGGCAAGCCCATGGTCACGCACCAGACCGGCCCCGAGGGCAAGCCGGTGCAGCGCGTCTACGTCGAGGTCGCCGACCAGTTCGAGAAGGAGTTCTACCTCGGCTTCGTGCTCGACCGGAAGGAGGAGCGCGTTCGCGTGATCGCCTCAAAAGAAGGCGGCATGGAGATCGAGGCGATAGCCAAGGACAAGCCGGAGTCGCTGATCACCGTGATCGTCGAGCCGGCGGTCGGAATGCAGCAGTTCGAGGCGCGCGAGATCGCCTTCAAGCTCGGCCTCGGCATCAAGCAGGTCCAGGCCGCCGTGCAGACCATCCTCGGCTGCTACCGTGCTTTTCGTGATCACGACGCCACCATGCTCGAGATCAACCCGCTGGTGCTGACTAAGGACGGCCGCATCATCGCGCTCGACGCCAAGATGAGCTTCGACGACAACGCCATGTTCCGCCAGCGTCGGGTCGCCGACATGCACGATCCCGCGCAGGAGGATCCGCGCGAGGCACAGGCGGCCGAGCACAACCTCAACTACGTCGGGCTCGACGGCACCATCGGCTGCATCGTCAACGGCGCCGGGCTCGCCATGGCGACGATGGACATCATCAAGCACGCCGGTGGCGAGCCGGCGAACTTCCTCGACGTCGGCGGCGGCGCCTCGGCCGATCGCGTGGCGACGGCGTTCCGGCTCGTGCTGTCGGACAAGAACGTCAAGGCGGTGCTGGTCAACGTCTTCGCCGGCATCAACCGCTGCGACTGGGTCGCCGACGGCATCGTGAAGGCGGTCAGGGAGACCAAGCTCACCCTGCCGCTGGTGGTCCGTTTGGCGGGTACCAATGTCGAGGCCGGGCGCAAGATCCTGGCGGAGAGCGGCATCGACCTGCACAGCGCCAACAGCCTGACCGAAGCGGCCGAGATCGCCGTCAAGGTCGCCGGCCAGCATCAGCCTGTCGCAGCCTGAGGGGAGGTGTCATGAGCATTCTGATCGACGAGAAGACGAAGATCCTCATCCAGGGCTTCACCGGCGACAAGGGCACCTTCCACTCGAAGGAGGCCATCGCCTACGGCACCAACATCGTCGGCGGCGTCACGCCCGGCAAGGGCGGCCAGACCCACCTCGGCAAGCCGGTGTTCAACACCTGCAAGGAGGCTGTCGCCGCCACCGGCGCCGAGGCGTCGATCACCTTTGTCGCGCCGCCCTATTGCATGGACGCGATCATGGAGGGCGCGGACGCCGGCTTGCGGCTGATCTGCTGCATCACCGACGGCATTCCCGCCCAGGACATGATGCGCGTGAAGCGCTACCTGCGCCGCTACCCCAAGGAGCGCCGCACCATGCTGGTGGGGCCGAACTGCGCCGGCATCATCTCGCCCGGCAAGGCGATGCTCGGCATCATGCCCGGCAACATCTACGCGCGGGGCAACATCGGCGTGGTGTCGCGCTCAGGCACGCTGGGCTACGAGGCGGCCGAGCAGCTCAAGGCGCTCGGTCTCGGTATCTCGACCTCGGTGGGCATCGGCGGCGACCCGATCAACGGCTCGTCCTTCCTCGATCATCTCGAGCTGTTCGAGGCCGACTCGGAGACGCAGGCGGTGCTGATGATCGGCGAGATCGGCGGCCCGCAGGAGGCCGAGGCCGCGGCGTGGATCCAAAAGAACATGAAGAAGCCGGTGGTCGGCTACGTCGCCGGCCTGACCGCGCCCAAGGGCCGCCGCATGGGCCACGCCGGCGCGATCATCTCCGGCGAGGGCGACAGCGCCGCCGAGAAATCCAAGATCATGGAGAGCTACGGCCTGATGGTGGCGCCTAGCCCCGGCGAGCTCGGCTCGACCATGGCGCGCGCACTGGAGCAGCACAAGAAGGCAGCCTAGCCGGCGCGTTCCTTCTCCCGCACGCGGGAGAATGCGGCTAGACGGTGTCGAGTCGGATGAGGGCTCCGGGCTTTTGAGCTCGACGTCCCCACCCGATCGCTCTTCCACAAACACCCTCATCCGACCTCGCTTCGCGAGGCCACCTTCTCCCACGAGCGGGAGAAGGAGATCCCAGCCAGGAAGGATTTATCATGAGCTTCACCCTCGTCGACCAGGCCACCCCCCGCCTCCATCGCTCCGAGCTCGCCGTGCCCGGTACGCAGGATGGCATGTTTGAGAAGGCGGCCAAGGGCGACGCCGACATCATCTTCCTCGACTGCGAGGACGCCGTCGCCCCGGACGACAAGGAGCGCGCGCGCAAGAACATCGTGCAGGGGCTGAACGACATCGACTGGGGCACCAAGACCATGATGGTGCGCATCAACGGCCTCGACACGCACTACTGGTATCGCGACGTCGTCGACATCGTCGAGAACTGTCCGCGGCTCGACATGATCCTCATCCCCAAGGTCGGCGTGGCGGGCGACGTCTACGCCGTGGACGCGCTGACCAGCAGCATTGAGATGGCCAAGAAGCGCACCAAGGTCATCGGTTTCGAGATCCTGATCGAGACCGCGCTCGGCATGGTCAATTGCGACGAGATCGCCAAGGCCTCCAAGCGCAACGAGGCGATGAGCTTCGGCATCGCCGACTACGTGGCCTCGACGCGGGCGCGGAGCACATCCATCGGCGGCGTGCATCCGGACTACGGCGTGCTGACCGACATCGAGGAGGGAAAGGATCGCACCTACTACTGGAACGACCCCTGGCACTACGCCCTCTCGAAGATGATGCTAGCCTGCCGCGCCAACGGCCTGCGCCCAATCGACGGGCCGTTCGGCGACATTCAGGATTCCGCCGGCTACGAGGCCGCCGCACGCCGCGCTGCGGTGCTCGGCTACGAGGGCAAATGGGCGATCCACCCGACGCAGGTGCCGATCGCCAACGAGGTCTATTCGCCTTCGCAGGTCGAGGTGACCAAGGCCAAGCGCATCCTCGAGGCGATGGCCGATGCCGCCAAGCAGGGCAAGGGCGCGGTGACGCTCGACGGCCGCCTCATCGACATCGCCTCGATCAAGATGGCGGAATCCGTCGTGAAGAAGGCGGCGTCGATCGGCACGCCGGCTGCGGCGGAGCACAAGACGGCGGCCTAGCTGAAGCGTGGGGGTACGCTCGCGCCCGGATCAGTTTCAGCGCGCGAAGAGGCTCCCATGATCCAGCATGACTCCCACCTCAACATCGGGTCTCTGCTGTTCGAGGGCATCGACCAGATCGATCTCACCGGGCCGTTCGAGGTGCTCTCGCGCCTGCCGAACTCGACCTATCGCATCTACGGCGTGAACGCCGCACCGGTGCGCGACGTCCGCGGCCTGCGGCTGGCGCCCGACGCGGCGCTTTCCGAGGCGCCGCAGCTCGGCGTGCTCCACGTGCCCGGCGGCTTCGGTGTCGAGGCGCTGATGGAGGACGAGGCGGTGCTCGGATTCCTCCGACGACAGGTAGCCGGCGGGGCGCGCGTCTTCTCCGTCTGCACCGGCGCGCTGCTACTGGGCGCCGCCGGCCTGCTGCGCGGGCGCCGTGCCACGACGCACTGGGCCTCGTTCCATCTGCTGCCGTGGTTTGGCGCCACGCCGGTCGACGAGCGCGTGGTGATGGATGGCGACTGGATCTTCGCCGCCGGCGTCACGTCCGGCATCGACGGCGCGTTACGCTTGGCCGCCGAGCTGCGCGGCGAGGACGCCGCCAAGGCGATCCAGCTCTACATGGTCTACGCGCCGGAGCCGCCCTTCGACAGCGGCACCCCCGCGACCGCGCCGGTTGCCATTTTAGAAGAGGCGCGTCGCGCCGTCGCCGACATCTCCCGACGGCGCGAGATCACCGCCCGACGCATCGGCGCCCGCCTCGGCATCGCGCCGCCGCAGGCAGCGGAGTAATCGGCTTCGCCTTGGCGTCTCGAGGTCGTGCTCAACCCTTCCAGTGCAGCGCGGTGATCAGCGTGAACAGCCGCCGCGCGGTGTCGCGGTCGCAGTCGATCTTGCCGGACAGGCGCTCGCGCAGCAGCTCGGCGCCCTCGTCGTGGAGGCCGCGGCGGCCCATGTCGATGGCCTCGATCTGCGCCGCCGTCTGGGTACGGATAGCGTCGAAATAGCTCTCGCAGACCATGAAATAGTCGCGCAGGATCTTCTTGAACGGTGTCAGCGATAGGATGTGCACCACCTTCTGCTCGCCGTCGCCGCCGGCGATGTCGAGCATCAGCTTGGCCTCGTGCAGCGCGATGCTGAGCGAGTAGGGCCCCTCGTGCTTGCCGGGCAGGCCGAAGCTGTTCTCCTCGATGAGGTCGTAGATCGCGATCTGGCGCTCGTGCTCCTGGTCGGGGCTTCCGATGCCGATCGAGTCGCCGTCGAGGTGGACCGCCTTGAGGCGGTCCGTGTTCTCGGCCTTCGTCATGCCGCGTCCCGGCTCTTGGCCGGCGCCCACTGGCCCAGCCGCATCGCCACGGAGCGGGCATGCGCCGAGAGCCCCTCGGCCTCCCCGAGCGTCACCGCCGCCGGGCCGATGCGCTGCAGGCTCTCGGCCGAGCACTTCAGGATCGAGGTCTTCTTAACGTAATCGAGCACGTTGAGGCCGGACGAGAATCGCGCCGAGCGCGCCGTCGGCAGCACGTGGTTGGAGCCGCCGACATAGTCGCCGACGGCCTCGGGCGTGTGGGCGCCGAGGAAGATCGCGCCGGCGTTGCGGATCGCGCTCGCCAACCGCTCCTCGTCGGCGGCGACGATCTCGAGATGCTCGGGCGCGATGCGGTCGGCCAACGGCACAGCGTCGTCGAGGCTCGGCACCAGGATCACGGCGCCGTAGTCGCGCCAGCTCGCCCCGGCGATCTTTCCGCGAGGGAGAGTGGCGAGCTGCGCCTCGACGGCGCGCTCGACGGCGGCGGCGAGGCCGATATCGTCGGTCATCAGGATCGATTGCGCCGCCTCGTCGTGCTCGGCCTGGGCCAGCAGGTCGGCGGCGACCCACTCCGGCTCGGCGGTGCGATCGGCGATAATCAGCACCTCGGAGGGGCCGGCGATCATGTCGATGCCGACCGTGCCGAACACCTGGCGCTTGGCAGCGGCGACATAGGCGTTGCCCGGGCCCATGATCTTCATGACAGGGGCGATGGTCTCCGTCCCGTAGGCCAGCGCGGCGATCGCCTGCGCCCCGCCGACGCGGTAGACCTCGTCGACGCCAGCAAGGTCGGCGGCGGCGAGCACCAGCGGGTTGAGGCGCCCATCGGGCGAGGGCACGACCATGACGAGCCGCTCGCAGCCGACCACCTTGGCTGGCACGGCATTCATCAGCACGGACGAGGGATAGGCGGCGGTGCCGCCGGGCACGTAGAGGCCGACGGCCTGGATCGCGCTCCAGCGCCAGCCGAGCTCGACGCCGAGCGGATCGGTGAAGCGCAGGTCCTGCGGCACCTGGCGCTCGTGGAACGAGCGGATTCGCTCGTGCGCGAGGCGCAGCGCAGCAAGGTCTTCAGCGCGGCAGGCCTTCACCGCGGCGGCGATCTCGTCCGCCGTGACGCGCAGCCCGAGCTTTGCGAGGTCGACGCGGTCGAAGCGCTGGGAGAGCCTCACCAGCGCGGCGTCGCCGTCGGCGCGGACCTCGCGGATGATGGCGCGCACGGCGATGTCGACATCCTCCGACACCTCGCGTTTGGTGGCGAGCAGCGCGGCGAAAGCAGCTTCGAAATCCGGGCTCCGGCTGTCGAGGCGCAGGGCCATGCTTCTTCTTCTCCGGGCGAGCGCGGCGGGACACGCTCCCTTAGCTTCGCGCCGCCGCGATGCAAAGCGCGTTCGCTGGCCTACCAGCTGTAACGCAGCCCGCCCCTGCCGCCGTAGACCTGCTCGACACCAGAGAACTCGCCCTCGAAATTGGCGAACACCGACATGCTGCGGCCGACCGACGTCTCGGCACCGAGCTTGACCTGGGCGGCGTTGATGGCCGGCCGCGCGCCCTGGACCAGGAAGGTCGCGCCTGGAAGCGAGACGAAGCCGTTCTCGAGATTTCGCTGCGGCGCGAACTCGTGGAGGTATGCGAGGCTGACCACGGGGTGAATGCTCAACCCGCCGATGGCAGTGGTGCTGTCGAGGCGCACGCCGAGAAAGCCGGGCACGTCGGCGACCGACTGGCCGAAGCTCTGCAGCCCCAACGTGTTGGCGGCGCCGTTGGTCGTGTATTCGCTGAAGGCGCCGGTCGCGAGCCTCGCGATCTCGAGCGCGACGAAGGGCGTCAGCCGCACCTCCGGCGTGCCGAAGCCGGCGTCGCGGCTGAACGAGCGGCCCGCCTCCAGTCGCTCGCGTACTTCGGTCGAGTTGAACGAGGCGCGCTCGGTGGCGACGGCAAGGCCGCCGAAGCCGCCGACGGCGCGGCTCGTGGTGTTCGAGAAGTCGGAGAAGCTGGTGATACTCTGGAGGTAATTGGAGCCTGACAAGAAGGCGCCGTAAATCGAGGCGTGGAAGCCGACCGCCGTGCCGCTGCTGGCGCGCTGGCTGACGTCGAAATCGGTGCCGCTGCCGCCGAGCGAGCCGCCGAGCAGCAGGCCCGGCGCGACCTCCGTGTCGGCGCCGACATCGCCGCCGTAGAAGTCGGCGCGCTGTCGGGCGGTGCCCAACCCCGCATCGGCGTTGATGTTGAGGGCGCCGCCGTCGCTGGACGCCCACACGCGGTAGTGCCGCACCGGCGCGGAAGGCGTCGCTGCCTGCGAGGCCGGCAGATCCGCCAGCTCGCGGATCGGGGCGGCCACGGTGGGCTGCCCGCGCCAGAGGGTGATCTGGTCGCCTACGGTCCCGGTGAAGGCGCGACCGGCTCGAATGTTGGTGCTTTGCGAGGCGACGAGACCCTCGCCCGAGAGCTGGTTGTAGGCGGCCTGCGCCCCCGCAGCGGAGAGGGTGAAGATGCCGTTAAGGATGGCGCTGCCCCCGTCGCTGGTCGAGCGAGCGCCGACGCTGGTCAGAGCGGCGCCGACCGCGCGCTGATTGCCGGTCGCGGCGACGGCGGTGAACGACACGTCGTTGCGCGCCAGGTTCAGGTAGGCGTCGTTGGCATCGTAGGTGAGGGTGGGCACGAGGAAAGCGAGGTTCGTCGAGACGGCGCCGAAGCTGCCGCTGATCCCGCCGTCGGCCTTGACGATGGTGTAGCGCGTGCGCGGCAGGAAGGTCGCGCCGCTTGCGTTCACCACGACTCCGGCGCCGCCGAGCGTCGCCATGCCGGAGACGAGCGTGCTGTCGGCCTGGCTCGGGGCCGCGCGCACGGCGTAGGTCGAGCCGGACGCGAAGACCAGCGGCCCGGAAACGTTCAGGGTGCCGATGGCAGCAGCGGCACCCGGCGCCAGCGTGCCGCCGGAGAGGACGCTGACGCCGGCCACGGTGCCGTTGCCTGACAGCGTACCGCCTTGGGTCACGACCGTGGAGCCGGTGATCGTTCCGTCGGCCTCAAGCAGGCCGCCGCTGCCGATCGAAACGAAGGTCGAGACCCGGTCCGCCGGAACCAGCGTCAACGCACCTGAGACATCGCCGAAAAATCCGGCCGCCGCGGAGAAATCGAGCCGGGCGAAGTAGCTCAGGGGCGTGCCGGAAAAGGCGACGAACGCCTGGCGCTCCGTGTTGAAGAGGATCTGGTCGATCGTCGCGGTCTGCAGGCTGGCGAACGTGCCGCCGTCGGGCGCGATCTTCTGCGCGAGCGGGCTGCTGCCGCCGTAAAGCGGAGCCAGCAGAAACGCGACGTCCGGCCCGCCGGTGGGCTTCGGTTCGCGCGGCGCCTGAGCGTAGGTCAACGTCGGCAGCCCGGAGCCGAAAGCCTGCTGGTAGGACGCCAGGTACGCCGAAGGATCGGCGATCGTCGTCGTGCCGACCTGCTGCGCCGAGGCCTCGCTCGCGAGGATGCCCGTCGCGGCGAGCGCGAGCGCGGACGCAGCGGACAGGACACGCATGTTACGCTCTCCGAGACCTCGAAGCGGAGTGAGTGTCATACCAAGCTTTTGCGGTTCCTGAAGATTTTCCGGCGCAAAGCCCAAGGGGTGCGGTTTCCAGGGCACAGGCGTCACGCGGGCGATCCGCCCGGCTCGCTCAGGGGCAATCCCCTTCGCGATGTAGCTTTACGAACGGCTCCAGCTGCAGGCGCGGCTGGCCCTTGCTCACGTAGAAATACTTGCCGGAAAGCTGTCGGGGCCGCTCGCCGTCAGACGCAGGTTGTGCAGCCCGTCCTTGCAGGTGTTGTCGAAGCTCAA
>CAXTQM010000071.1:0-9376 GCA_964246205.1 uncultured Beijerinckiaceae bacterium
GACCGCCGCGGTGGTGGGGCACGCGCGGCGGACCGGCCGTGGTGTCGGTCGGCGGCGCCACGCCGCCCTGGTGGATGCTGGCGGGCGCCTTGTCGCGGGCGGCCTCGGCCGGATCGACCGAGGGCTGCACCTTGGCGCCGTCGGTGAGCTTGGCGAAGCCGGAGGTGATCAGCGTCTCGCCGGCCGGGAGCCCGCCCGTGACGACGGCCTCGTTGTCGTCCTGCTGCCCGATCTCGACCTGGACCATCTTGGCCTTGTCGTCGACGACCGTAAACACGAAGGGCCCCTTGGGCCCACGCTGCAGCGCGCCGACCGGGATGACGATGGCTTGCTTAAGCGTCTCGACCTTGAGGCGCACGTTGGTGAAGATGCCGGGCCAGAGCTGCAGCTGCTTGTTGTCGAAATTGGCCTTGAGCTTCACCGTTCCGGTGGTCTGGTCGATGGTGTTGTCGACCACCGCCAGCACGCCGTGGTCGACGACGTCGCGGCCGTTGGTGTCGAGCGCCTGGACGTCGAGCTGGTTCAGCAGCGAGGCCTTGTTGATGCGCGGCAGGTCCTGCTGCGGGACGTTGAAGATGATGCTGATGGGCTGGATCTGCGACACGGTGACGATGCCGGTCGTGTCGGTGGCGTGCAGCAGGTTGCCGACGTCGACCTTGCGGATGCCGGTGCGCCCGGAGATGGGCGTGGTGATGTCGGTGTAGCCGAGCGTCGTGCGGGCGCTGTCGATCAGGCCCTGGTCGATGGCGATCTGCGCCTGCGTCTGCGCCACGGTGGCGACCTGGGTGTCGTATTGCTGCTGGGTGACGGCCTTGGTCGTGACCAGCTGCTTGTAGCGCTCGAGATCGCGCTTGTTGTTGGCGAGAGTCGCCTCGTCGAGCTGCTTCTTGGCGACGTTCTGGTCGAGCACCGCCTGATAGAGCCGCGGATCGATCCGGGCGATCGTGTCGCCCGCCTTGACGTCCTGCCCCTCGGTGAACTTCAGGCTTTCCAGCGTGCCGTCGACCTGCGTGCGGACCAGCACCGAGTTCAGCGCCTGCCCGGTGCCGACGCCCTCGACGAAGACCGGCACGTCGGCCAAGCGCGACGGCGCCGTCAAGACCGGCGTCGGGCCGCCGTCGCCGCCGTGCTTGCCGTGGCCGTGCCCGGCGGCGGTCTTGTCGCCCTTCGGCTTGTTCAGGAGGCTCGTAGACAGGAACGGGGTGACGAGCACCACCACGACCGCGAGCCCCGCGATCCAAGCGAGCGTGCGCCATACCCTATTCACGACAGCGTCATCCTGCTCCGCGCGCGTACCCGGCCCATGGCGGGCGCGACAGGGGCGGGTTGGTCTTCGAGCGAAGTGATAGCTTCTGACTCCTCTGGAGCAAAGTCGCGTCGGCTCCGCGCGCCGCGACCGATCAGCCGATAGCTGCGGGACGCCGTCGCCTGCCGCAAGGGGGCGGCGCTCAACTCTTGGTGTAGGCGGGCTATGTGCGACCCCTGTAACGTGGTTCGAGGCACCGCTGCACGGCTCCTCATCGCGAGTGGCGATGAAGCGTGCAAAGCGCACGCCTTAAGCCGTTGACCGAGCCGGACTGTCGGAGCGATCTTCGACCGGATATGGTCGAGGCCATGAGCCCCGCCGCCCCCAAGACCAAGCCGGAACCGTCCGAGGCAGCCGTCGAGCCACTCGCTCCGGAGGCGGCCGCGCCCGAGAGAGCCGCCCAGGCGCCCCGCCCGGTCGGGCCGGGCGACCACGTCTTTCTGGTGGACGGGTCGTCCTTCGTCTTCCGCGCCTATTTCCAATCGATTCGGCAGGATCCAAAGTACAACTACCGCTCGGACCGCCTGCCGACCGGCGCGGTGCGGCTGTTCTGCACCAAGCTGTTCCAGTTCATCAAGGAAGGCGCGGCCGGCGCCATGCCGACGCATCTCGCCATCATCTTCGACAAGAGCGAAAACTCCTTTCGTCGCGAGATCTATCCCCAGTACAAGGCCAACCGCTCCGAACCGCCGGAGGACCTCGTGCCGCAGTTCCCGCTGATGCGCGACAGCGTGCGCGCGTTCGGCCTGACGCCGGTGGAGCAGGACCGCTACGAGGCCGACGACCTCATCGCCACCTACGCCGAGCAGGCGCGCGAGCGCGGCGCCGACGTGCTGATCATCTCCGCCGACAAGGACCTGATGCAGCTCGTGCGCGACGGCGTGGCGATGTACGATCCGGCCTCGGGTGCCGTCGGCGCCGCCGGCTCGCGCGACGAGCGCAAGATCGGCGCCGAAGAGGTGTTCGCCTACTTTGGCGTCGGGCCCGAGCTGGTGGTCGACGTCCAGGCGCTGGCCGGCGACAGCACCGACAACGTGCCCGGCGCCAGGGGCATCGGCGTGAAGACAGCGGCGCAGCTCATCACCGAGTACGGCGACCTCGACACGCTGCTGGCCATGGCGCGCGAAATCAAGCAGCCCAAGAAGCGCGAAACGCTGACCGACCCCGAGAGCGTCCGCCTGATCCAGCTCTCCCGCGAGCTGGTGCGGCTGAAGCGCGACGTCGAGCTGCAGGTGCCGCTCGACGCGCTCGGTCTCGCCGAGCCCGACGGCCGGACGCTGGTGGCCTATTTCAAGGCGCTGGAGTTCACCACGCTGACCAAGCGCGCCGCCGAGGGCTTAGGCGTCGAGGCGGCCGAGATCGAGCCCGATCCCGCCTTCGCCGGGCAGGCCGGCTGGCGCAACCGCAGGGGCGAGAAGATCGCCGGCGACGCCGAGCCCTTCGAAGGTCCGGCACAGAACGCCCGCTACGGCCAGCAGGCGCCGCGCGCCGCCCCCGCCACCGGGCCGGGAGCGCTGGCCAAGGCGCGGGCCGACGCGCTGAAGGGTCGACCGTTCGATCATGCCAAATACGCGACGATCACCACGGAAGACGCGCTGCGGCAGGTCATCGCCGCCGCGATCGACACCGGCACGCTGGCGATCGACACGGAAACGTCGGGGCTCAATCCGCTCACCGCCGACCTGATCGGGCTGTCGCTCTGCGTCGGCGAGAACGACGCCGTCTACGTGCCGCTCGGCCACGTCCGGCAGGTCGAGGGCGACGGCGACAAGGACCTGCTCGGCAACGCCAGGCCCGGCGCCACGCTGGAGCGCGTGCCCGACCAGCTCGACGAGGCGACCGCGCTCGCCCTGCTGAAGCCGCTGCTTGAAGACCCGGGCGTGCTGAAGATCGCCCACAACATGAAGTACGACTGGCACGTCTTCGCGCAGCGGGGCATCGCCGTGGCGCCGATGGACGACACGCTGCTGCTCTCCTACGTGCTCGACGCCGGCCGCACCGACCACGGCATGGACGTGCTTAGCCAGGCGCTGCTCGCCCACAAGCCGATCCCGTTCTCCGCCGTGGCTGGCCAGGGCCGCACCTTCATCGGCTTCGCCCGCGCCGGCATCGACAAGGCAGCCGACTACGCCGCCGAGGACACCGACGTCACGCTGCGGCTGTGGCGGGCGCTGAAGCCGCGGCTGGCGGCGGAACGCATGACCACCGTCTACGAGACGCTGGAGCGGCCGATGACGGCCGTGCTGGGCCGCATGGAGCGCCGCGGCATCCGCATCGACAAGGCGATCCTGGCGAGGCTTTCGGGCGAGTTCGCCGTCGAGGCGGCGCGGCTCCAGGCCCTGATCTTCGCCGAGGCCGGCGGCGCGTTCAACATCGGCTCGCCCAAGCAGCTCGGCGACATCCTGTTCGGCCGCATGGGCCTGCCCGGCGCCCGAAAGACCGCTACCGGGGCATGGTCGACGGCGGCGGGCATCCTCGAGGACCTCGCGGAACAGGGCAATCCGTTCGCCGGCCTGGTGCTGGAATGGCGCCAGACCACCAAGCTGCAGAACAATTATTGCGACGCGTTGCCGACCTATGCCGACGCGGACGATCGCGTCCACACCTCCTACCAGCTCGCGGCGACGACCACGGGACGTTTGTCCTCCACCGAGCCCAACCTGCAGAACATCCCCGTGCGCAACGAGGCGGGCCGCAAGATCCGCACGGCCTTCGTGCCCAAGCCCGGCCACGTGCTGATGTCGGCGGACTATTCGCAGATCGAGCTGCGGCTGCTCGCGCACATCGCCGACATCCCGCAGCTGAAGGAGGCTTTCGCCCAGGGGCACGACATCCACGCGATGACGGCGTCGGAGATGTTCGGCGTGCCGATGGAGGCGATGACGTCGGAAGTCCGCCGTCGCGCCAAGGCGATCAACTTCGGCATCATCTACGGCATCTCGGCCTTCGGCCTCGGCAACCAGCTCGGCATCGGGCGCTCCGAGGCCGGCGCCTACATCAAGACCTATTTCGAGCGCTTCCCCGGCATCCGCGCCTACATGGATGCCACCAAGGCGACCTGCCGCACCAAGGGCTACGTCGAGACCCTGTTCGGCCGGCGCTGCCACTACCCTCGCATCACCGTGGGCAACCCCAGCGAGCGCGCCTTCAACGAGCGCGCCGCCATCAACGCCCCGATCCAGGGCACCGCCGCCGACATCATCCGCCGCGCCATGATCCGCATGGACGCCGCGCTGGAACGCGCCGGGCTGAAAGCGCAGATGCTGCTGCAGGTGCACGACGAGCTGGTCTTCGAGGTGCCGGAGGCGGAGGTGGAGGACACGATCGCCGTGGTGCGCGGCGTGATGATCGACGCACCGCACCCGGCGGTGGCGCTGTCGGTGCCGCTGGCGGTGGATGCCAAGGCGGCACGGAACTGGGACGAGGCGCATTGATCGGCGGATGCGGCGGAGGTAGCTTCGGCTGCATGGATGAGCGTTGACGGCAGGATTGACGGGGATGCGTTCTCAGGCGGGCCGTGAAATGCTTTCGCTCGAGCTGCCGACCAGCAAGGAGACGCCACCATGTGCGACGACGACATCCACCAGGGCATCGCCCATGAGCCCGGCCTATCGCGGCGCGATTTCGCGCTCACCTCCGGCACCGCCGCGCTCGTGCTCGCCAGCGGCGGAGCGGCGGCGGCCGACGTCGTCGAGACCGACGTCGACATCAAGACGCCCGACGGCACGGCGGATGCAGCGCTGTTCCGCCCGTCGGCGAAGGGCAAATACCCGGCGGTTCTGATCTGGACCGACATCCTCGGCCTGCGCCCGGTGTTCCGGCAGATGGGCCGCCGGCTCGCCGCGCAGGGCTACGTCGTGCTGGTGCCCAACCCGTTCTATCGCGTGCGGCGCGCGCCGATCGTCGACGGCGCCTTCGATATCGCCAAGCCGGAGGACCGCGCCAAGGTGATGCCGCTCGCCGCCGCGCTGACCCCGGAAGGCGGCGCCAGCGACGCCAAGGCGTTCGTCGACTTCCTCGACGCGCAGCCGCAGAGCGACACGGGCCGGAAGGCCGGCGTGCAGGGCTATTGCATGGGTGGTCCCCTCGCCTTCCGCACCGCCGCCGCCCGCGCCGACCGCATCGGCGCCGCCGCCCCGTTACACCGCGGCGGCCTGGTCACGGACAAGACGTCCAGCCCCAACCTGCTGATCCCGAGCATGAAGGCATCGTTCTACTGCGCCGTCGCCGCCAACGACGACGCGAAGGATCCGACGGCCAAAACGGTGCTGCGTGAGGATTTCGCCAAGGCGCGGCAGCCGGCCGAGATCGTGGTCTACGAGGGCGCCAATCACGGCTGGTGCGTCGCCGGCAGCCCCGCCTACAACGCCGAGGCTGCGGAGCGCGCCTGGGCCAAGCTGACGGAGCTGTACGCAAAGGTGTTGGTATAGCTCGGCGCGTCACGATGCGCCTCTACATCGCCGGCCCCGACGTCTTCCACCACGACGCCGTCGCGCTCGGCACCGCCAAGAAGGCACTCTGCGCCCGCCACGGCCTTACCGGCCTCTTCCCGCTCGACGGCGGAACGCCCGACATGACGAGCGGCGCCATCTACGCCGCCTGCCTGGCCATGATGCGCGAGGCTGACGGCGGCATCTTCAACCTGACGCCGTTCCGTGGGCCATCCGCGGACGTCGGCACGGTGTTCGAGCTGGGGGTCATGGCGACCATGGGCAAGCCGGTGTTCGCCTACACGAACGACGCCCGCGACCTGCTCGAGCGTCTGCACGCCGGCCCCGGCCTGAGCCGGCACGGCAAGGGCTGGTGCGACGCCGACGGCATGGCGGCGGAAGATTTCGAGCTTGCCGACAACCTGATGATCGATGAGACGCTGGCCCTGCAAGGCAGGCGCGTTTACCGCCATGTGGTGGCGCTGGCCGGCCGCCTCACCGATCTCGCCGGCTTCGAGGCTTGCGTGGCCGAGGCGTCCGCCTCGTTCGGACGCAAGGTGGGCTGACGCAGCGGGGCGGAACCGGCTGGCTTATCGGCCATTCTACCTACGTTACGGCGTCGCGCGACGCATCGCGCCGCAGAAAACGCGGGGGCGCTCGCAAGGGGGTGTGTCCCCCTTGCCTTTTACTTTGGTGTCGCCGTTTGCCGACACGGCTCCGCAGCCGATGGGCGAGGATCGAAGGTTGGGGGTATTTGTCCGTAGGCCGGAGCCATCGGCGTTCGGGCGCATTTCGTGCCAATATGACATTGAGACGACATTGGAGATCCCTATGACCGACACGCCCGACACTGCCTCCCACCTCCTGACCCGCGAGCAGCGACAGGCCGCCGGCAAGGCTTTGCGCGCTGCGGTGTCGCGCGAAAGTCATGCCGACTTCACCGTCGACCCGCACCGCGACCCGCTGCCGATCCTCACCACCGGCGACGCCGACCGTCTTTCGTCGCTGATCCCCGAGCGCTACGCCCGAATGAACGCGTCGCCCTTCACCTTCTATCGCGGTGCCGCCGGGCTGATGGCACACGACCTTGCCGCCGCGCCCCGCGTCGGACTGCCGGTGCAGGCCTGCGGCGACGCCCATCTTATGAACTTCGGCGCGTTCTCCTCGCCGGAGGGCAACGTGCTGTTCGACATCAACGATTTCGACGAGACCTGCCCTGGCGTCGACTTTCTTGTCGACCTCAAGCGCCTGGTTGCCTCGGTGGCGGTGGCGGCGCAGAACGCCGGCATGGCGGACAAGAAGGCGCACGCGCTCGCCGCCGCGACCTGCAAGGCCTATCGCGACTTCATGAGCGACCTCGCCGGGCGCTCGCCGCTCGAGGTCTGGATGGCGCGCATGGACCTGCAGGCGCAGGTGGAGGGGCTCGGCGACGCTTCGCTCGAGACCGAGGTCCTCGCGACCATGCTGAAGGCCGAGACCAAGGGAAAGGCGTCGAGCGAGAGCCCCAAGCTCGAGACAGACGATGAAGGCACGCCGCGCTTCGCCGAAAAGCCGCCGACGCTGTTCCACACGCTACCCGACGGCCAGGCCGTGGGCCACGTGCTCTCCCACGGCACCTACGAGCGCTACAAGGCGACGCTGTTGCCCGAGCGCGCCATGCTGCTCGACCATTACCGCCTCGCCGACGCCGCCTTCAAGGTCGTCGGCGTGGGCAGCGTCGGCACGTTCTGCGCGGTCGGGCTGATGTTGACCGCCGACGGCGACCAGGTCGTCCTGCAGCTGAAGCAGGCCGGCACCAGCGCCGTCGCCGGCCTGGCGCAGGGCGGCGCACCGGCGGGCCATGCCGGCAAGCGGGTCGTTGACGGCCAGCGCGCGATGCAGGCGGCGAGCGACCTGTTCCTCGGCTGGACGCAGGACGAGGGCGGGCGCCAGTTCTATCTGCGCCAGCTCAAGAACCGCCGGCTCGGCTCGATCGCCGAGGCGATCCAGGGCAAGGCGTTGCCGGCCTACGCCATGCTGTGCGGCCGCACCCTGGCGCGCGCGCATGCCCGCACCGGCGATCCGCAGATGATCAATGGTTACGTCGGCAAGTCCGAGGTGCTCGATAAGGCCCTGGCCAGCTTCGCGATGAGCTACGCCAGCCAAGCCGTGTTCGATCATGCCAAGCTGTCGGTCTCGTCGCTGGTGCCTCCGGTTCCGGCACCGGCTAGGAAGGCGGCTTAGCGCCGCGCTGCGGAACGCGCCTGCCGCCGCGACCATTGGTCGGCTCTCGCACCAGGAGCCCGCCGTGAGCAGCAAGCAGCCGAAGACCACCGTGCCGACCGACGCCGACCTGAAGGGCAACCCGATGATTGGCGGCAGCAAGGGCGTCACCCGCGCCGGCCAAACCCCAGACGATCTCGACGAAGCGCTCGACAACACGACGATCGAGGGCGATTCGATGAACGGCACAAATGCGGAAGGCGGGCTCGAAAAGTCGTCCGGATCGGACCCGCGCAAGTAGGATCGGCGTAAATCTAGGCGGCGACGCAAGCCAATTAAAGGTGACGCGCCGCCGTTTTTGATTCCTGCGAGACGCTGCAGACATGCCCTTGGCCACCGTGCTCTCATTGCAGACCAGGCAGCGGAATTGACACTGCTTCGGCAGCAATGTGTCGGCAACGAATCTGCGGAGGGCGTCGCATCGCTCTGGCCGCCCTCCGCGCCCGCCAGCCTCGTTCGAGCGAGCGATGGCGTAGCTTGTGCCGAGCTTCTGCGGCGACTTAGAAGCATATGCCATGACGCGCGATCCCGCCGACCACACCCCCGACCGAGCCGGTCCGCTCGCCACGTACCTTTCCGGGAACGCGGCGGTGCGAGAGCTGGAGGATATCGTTCGGATCGCCGCGCGCATCTGCGACACGCCGATCTCCCTGGTGACGATCATCGATCACGAACGACAGCATTTCGTCGCTCGCCACGGCTTCGAGACCGAGGGCGGCCCGATGAATGTCGGCTTCTGCCCGCTGGTCGTTGAGGGCGGCGTGCCGGTGACCATTCCGGACACGGCCGCCGATCCGGCGCATGCCGCCAATCCCGCGACGCTGGCCGGCATGCGCTTCTACGCCGGCGTGCCGCTCGCCTCGCGCGGCGTCGTCATCGGCACGCTCTGCATCCTCGACCTGGCCCCGCACGCCGTCGACGACGACATGGTGGAGACACTCGAAGCCCTGGCCCGCCAGGTCATGAACCACCTGGAGCTGCGCGCGACGCTGCATCGCGAGCGAGCCGCCAATCACGCGCTGATCGAGAGCGAAGCGCGCTACCGAAGCCTGTTTCAGGCGCTCGATGCCGGTTTCTGCGTTGTCGAGATGAGGTTAGACCCGGCGGGCACGCCGGTGGATTACCGCTTCGTCGAGGTCAATCCCGCCTTTGAGCGGCAGACCGGGCTCAGCGACGTGACCGGGCGCTGGATGCGCGAGATCGCGCCGGAGCACGAGCAGCAATGGTTCGACCGGTATGGCCGCGTCGCGACAAGCGGCGAGTCTGTCCGCTTCGATTCAGGCGCCGATGCGCTCGGCCGGCATTTCGACGTCCACGCCTTCCGGATCGGCGCGCCCGGGCAGCACCGCGTCGCCATCCTGTTCGAGGACGTCTCGGA
>CAXTQM010000072.1:0-9240 GCA_964246205.1 uncultured Beijerinckiaceae bacterium
GCGTACGGGGGCCGGCGGCCCCCGTACGCTTGCCGAACATGCTCGCACTCCGGTCGTCCCCCGGCCGCGCGCGGCCAGGCCGCGACGGCCTAAGAGGCCTTCTTGCGCGCGAGCTTGGTCATGAAAGGCTTAAGTATGTTTCTAGAGCCGCGCCGCACTTCGCTCTTTCCGGTCACCAGCCGGGCCAGTTCTGCGAACGTCTGCGCCACCTTGTGGCCGGCCTCGACCTCGGCGACCATCTGGCCGTTGTTGGCGGCGGTGCCGAAGAGCTTGGGATCGAAGGGGATCACCGCTTCGGCCTTGAGATCGACGGCCTTGCAGAAGTCTGCGATGCCGATCTCCGGCCGCTTTGGTACGCCGACGGTGTTCATGACCAGGCGCGGCGGCGTGTCGTGGGGCCGCGCCGCGCGAATCGTGTCGACCATGCTCTTGGCGTTGCGCAGGCTCGCGAGGTCGGGCGAGGCGACCATCAGTATTTCGTCGGCGCCGACCAGCGCACGCCGCGCCCAGCCGCTCCAGACGTGCGGCACGTCGAGCACGATGCAAGGCGTCGTGGTGCGCAGGATGTCGACGAGCAGGTCGAACGAGGTCTCGGAGAAGTCGTATAGCCGATCAAGCGTCGCCGGCGCCGCCAGGATCGAAAGCCTGTCAGTGCAGCGCGACAGGAGCCGATCGAGAAGGTTGGAGTCGAGACGGTCTGGCGCGAACACCGCCTCGGCGATGCCCTGGGGCGGGTCCTGGTTGAAGTCGAGCCCGGTCGTTCCGAAGGCGAGGTCCATGTCGACGATAACGGTCTGCATCGCCAGGTCGCGTGCGACGGAGAAGGCGACGTTGTGGGCGATCACCGAAGCGCCGGCTCCCCCCTTGACCCCCGTCACGGCGACGATCTTGCCCAACGGCTCGGAATCCGCGTGGTTGTAGAGGCGCGACAGCGTACGGACGAAGTCGAGCACCGAGAACGGCGCGACGAGGTAGTCGCTGATGCCGCGGGCCATGAGGTCGCGATAGAGCACGATGTCGTTGACGCGGCCGATCACCATGACCTTGGTGCCGGCGTCGCAGAATTCCGATAGCGCTTCGAGGTCGGCGACCAGCGCGTCCCGCTCGGCCCTTGTCTCGATGACGATCATGTTGGGAGTCGGCGCACCGCGGAACGCCTCCAGCGCCGCCGCCGCGCCGCCCATCGACAGTTTGGCATGGGCCTTTTCCATGCGCCGGTCGGCGAGAGCGGCCTGCGCGACCTGCGCGATCTCGGGCGTCTCGCAGAAAACCTGGATGGAGATGCGGGGGACCGGCGCGATGAGCTCCGCCTCCGTCTCGGCTGCGCTCTTCATCAGTTGCCCCCCACGCCGCCGATGTTGGTGCTGTTGACCCGCCAGGCCGTGTTCGGGTCGCCACCGGTGCGGATCGCATTGATCCCACGGGCGCGGATCAGCGTGTCGGCCGGCTCCTCGCCGCGCGGCGTGACGAGGTCGCGCGGATCGGACGTTTGCGCCGCGATCATCGTCTGCGTCGCGCAGCCGAGATTCCAGTAGGGCTTGTTTTCCCAACCCTCGAGGCTCGATCCGGAGCTGAGATCGCGCGGCCACTGGCCGCACTGGTCCGTGACCTCCGCGCGGATGCCCTGGTAGCTGATGCGGATCGGCGCGGCGAGACCGGGATCGACCACGGGATAGGTCGAAACGTCGACGCCGCGGTCCGCACCGCCGAGAGCCAGCACGCGTTTGATGTCGGCGACGGCGGTGCGCTCGGCGCGCCCGCGCGGCACCAGCAGGACGATGCGGCCGTGGCCGAGCTCATGGTATTGCGCGGCGAAGGCGTAGACCTGTTTGGCGGTGTGCCGGTCGAGCTGCCCCGAGGCTGTCTCCGGGAAGACGTCGATGGAGGTCCGCGTGTCCGCGATCACGATGGGATGACGCGCGGTATAATCGTCGAGCGGGATCGAGGAGGCGACGATGCGGTCGGTCTGGCCGCAACCGGCGACGCTCGCTGCGATGGTGGCGGCGGCGATGAGCGGCCTCGCGGCGCGAAGGATCGGCATCATGGTCGTCAATCCTGGATGAAGCCGACGCGGCCGTGATAGTCGCGCCGCGCCTGCGGGTTGCCCGGCGTCGCGTAGAGCTTGTTCATGCGGCCGAGCAGGTAGGCCTGCGGATCGCTGGCATCGGTGAAGCCGTCGTCGGGCTTGGCTAGCGCGCTGGCCGCCACCGGCTTGACGATGATCGGGGTGACGATGATCATCAGTTCGGTTTCGCTCTTCTGGTAGTCGCGCGAGCGGAACAGCGTGCCGAGGATCGGGATGTTGAGCAGGCCGGGCAGGCCGTTGATGACCTGCAGCGATTTCTGCTGGATCAGGCCGGCGGTGGCGATCGATCCGCCGGACGGCAGCTCGATCGTGGTCTCGTTGTTGCGCGACAGCAGGCCCGGGGTCGACACGCCGCCCACGATCGCGCCGTGGGTGAAATCGAGATCGCTGACCTCCGTGCCGACGTGCAGCAGGATGCGGCCTTCCGAGAGAACGACGGGCTCGAAGCGCAGCGAAATGCCGTAGGGCTTGAAGGCGGCACCGCTCGAGCACTGGGATGTAGAGGACGTGCCGCCGGCGACGGTCGCCGCGCCGACCGCGCCGCAGATCAGGCCGGTGGAGTAGGGGAATTCACCGCCAACGAAGAATTTGGCACTCTCACCCGATATCGCCGTCACGGTCGGCTCGGCCAGCGTCCGGTTGACGCCGTAGCGCTCGAACGCTTGCAGCGTGGCCTTCAAGCCGTTGCCCGAATTAATGTTGAGCTGCGTACTTGTAGGCGCGGCCGTTCCGTCACCGAACACTGCGCTGCCGGCCGACAGCGGGCCGTTGATTGAGAAGGGATTGTACTGCGTCAGCGCTCCCCATGAGCTCGACGAGATGCCGAGCTGCTTGGCGATGTCGCGCCGCATCTCCGAGATCGTGACCTTGAGCATGACCTGGTCGCGGCCGCGGATCGTCAGCGAATTGACGACCATGCCGGCGTTGGCGCCGCCGGCGCCGGGCGCGCCGCCGGTGGCGTTCACCTGCTTGACGAAACCCTCTGCCATGTCGGCGGCACGTTGCGCCTCCTCGGCCGAATTGACCTCGCCCGTCAGGATGAGGCTGTCGCCGACCGTGCGCACCACGATCCGTGAGCCCGGCAGGGCGACGCGCAGGATCTGCGTAAGCTCGCCGACATCGCGCCCGATGCTGATTTCGTAGGAAGCGATTTCGCGGCCCTGTTTGTCGAGCGCGAAAAGGGTGGTTTGCCCCGGACCTGCCCCGATGATGTAGATCTTGCGAGCGGTGCGCACGATGGCGTTGGCCACCGCCGGGTTGGCGACGAAGATCTCCGCCGCATCCTGGTCGAGATCGATGATCGTCGACTTGCCGACGCCCATGGTGATGCGTTGAGCGTCGGGGTTGAGCGCGGTCGGGTTCAGCCGGTTGCGGGCGGTGGCGGGCAGGGGGGCGAGCGACGCCGCGATGCCGACCGCCAGCGCCAGGGCGAGCCGCAGGCCGATGACGCCGATGCGGAGCAGGCCGCGTGGCGTCGCCGGTCCTGTCGCGGCAACGGTCGGGAGCATGGTCATCTCACCCTCGCCTGGCTGGCGTTGCCCGAGCGAATGATCGTCAACGGTACGGCCTGCGGCTTCAGCGCGTCGTCCCTGGCCGCGTCGCTCATGCTGCGCAGGCTCAGGTTGAGCTGCCCCGTGCGCTGGGCGAGGACGACTTTCTCGGATTGCTCGGCCGTCATCTCGAGCGTGGCGGTACCGCCAATCACGGAGCGCTCGTTGGCCTTCTCCTGGACGTTCTGGCCGATCGCCAGCACGCGGATGTTGGCGAGGATGGTCTCGCTGGCAAAGGATTGCGGCGCGTCGTCGGGGTGGAAGGTGCGGATAACGTCGACCCGGTCATTGGGCAGGATGAAGCCGCCAGCGGCGGTCTTGCCCTGGTCGGCGAGATCGATGGCCACGGCGCGCATGCCCGAGGGCAGCACGGCCGACATGAAGTTGCCCTTCTTGAGCTGATCGGCCTGGAGCGGCTCGCCGGCATTGAAGGTGCCGGCGACGATCTTGCCCTGCACATCGCTCGCGGCATTGGGCTGGCGGCTCTGCGCGATCGTTCCGGCGGGCACTTCACCGGTGGGCCAGGGCTGCCAGCGCACGTCGGAGCCGGCTATGACGTTGCCGAAGCTGAGGTCGTGTGCCGCGACCAGGACCGCTTCGACCGGCTTGGGCGGCGGAGCCGGCGGCGGCGGCGCGGCACGCACCGGCTCGGGTGGTTTGGTGCCCATCATGACGTAAGCGGCGCCACCGCCCGCGGCGAGGGCCACTCCGAGAATTGCGAGGCGAGCTGTCTTCATGAAAGGGGACCGGCCGCGCGCCGCGAGTGGCGCCGGCCGATTAGCGCAGGCAAACGTGTAGTTAGGGTTAATGCACCTTAAAGATGCCGCGCCGTCTCGGCTCCCTTTCCGGGACTCCTACGCCGTGACGACGGCATTCCAGATGCCGCATTCGGGGTAGATCAGCAGACCGGCGATCGCCAACGCGATGCCGTAAGGTACGCCCGTGCCGCGATCATGCAGGCGCGTGATCCAGGTCACGCCGAGCGCCCAGCCCGGCAGCGGCAGCTTGCGGGCGTAGAGAATCAGCAGGGTCAAGCCACCGCCGATCACCGCTGCGTCGAGCCCGTAATCCGTGACATGGCCGAAACCGAGCCACAGGGCGGTCGCCGCGGCGAGCTTGGCGTCGCCGCCGCCAACCCAGCCCATCGCGAACATCGCGAAGGTCAGCACCAGCACGCCGAAGCCGCAGGCGAGATGGAGCCCGATCTCGGCCGGGGCCAGACCTGCGAAGAAGGCGAAGGGAAAAAAGACGAGGACGAGCGCGATCGACACGCGATTGGAGATCGTCATCGTGAAGAGATCGCTGAGCGCCGCGAAGATCATCAAAGAAGGAAAGACAATCAGCGTGAGAAGCTGGAGCATGAGTTGGACCCGCGCGTCGGAGAACACAAGCTAATCGGGGATGTTTACCAAGGCATTGATCGGGTATCATCAAACGGAAAAGGCCTCGCACGAGGCGAGGCCGTCTCCTGAAAAGCGGATGGCTCGAACTTAGGTCAGGTTGTTGGCGATCGTGCTGAACTTGGCGCTCATGCGCGTGCCGATGGTGGTCACGGCGCCGATGATCACGACGGAGATGAGGCCGGCGATCAGGCCGTACTCGATGGCGGTGGCGCCGGACTGGTCGGCGACGAAACGGTTGAGAAGGTTCTTCATGGTCGTGCTTCCTAAGATTTGATTGCCTGCCCAGGGTCCCAACCAGGTTCCGTAAGGGAAGCCCGCCTGGAATGTTTCGGAAGCTAGGCGCCAGAACTTGACGTCAGGTTAAAAGCAGAAGCTCCTTTGGCAAATCCGATTTTGGCAAAGAACATGGTTAAACGCCGTTGAAGAAGCCTTCGCAAGACTAGAAAATGGTAAAGCTAAGCAAATATTCATGCTCTTCGTCCCTACTTGGCATGTCAGTGTGCGTAAGGCTTGTGACCATGAAGAAGTGGAAGTTGACGGTAGCGACCGGAGTGCTGATCGGACTGTTTGCGGGCCTACCGGCGCGGGCCTCGAACGCCGTCATCATGGCTACTGTCGATCAGGCGCGGCTGGTGAAGATTCCCACCGGGACGGAAACGCTGATCATCGGCAACCCGACCATCGCCGACGTCACCTTGCTCAAGCAGAACAACCTCATGATCCTGACGCCGAAGGCATTCGGCGAGACCAATTTCATTGCTCTCGACAAAAACGGCAGTCCCGTCGCCGAGTCGATGATCGAGGTCGTCAACGGCTCCAATGCCGTCGTGGTGCAGCGCGGCATGTTGCGGCAGTCCTACAGCTGCGCGCCGCGTTGCCAGCCTACCGAACGCCTCGGCGACGACGACAAGTACTTGAGCGAGGTCGCGAGCCAGGCCTTGGCCCATTCGAGCCGACTCGCCGGCTCCGTGCCACCTGCCGGACCGGGACTGATGGGCGCGCCGCGCTGAGCGGCGCCGGCGCCTAGATCGTCTGGTTGTAGGCGCCCACCTCGCCGTTCTCGCGCAGGATGCCGTCGACCTCCTGGAACATGGCGCGCATGTTCGCCTCCGACGCCGGGCTCTCCACCACCACTACGAGCTCGGGCTTGTTCGACGAGGCGCGCACCAGCCCCCAGGTGCCGTCCTGCGCCGTCACGCGGACGCCGTTCACGGTGGTCACGTCGCGGATCGGCTGGCCGATGATCGTCTCGCCCTTCTCTTGCATCGCCTTGATGCGGGCGGTCACCTTGTCGATGACGCCGTACTTCACCTCGTCGCCGCAATGGGGCGACATCGTCGGCGAGCCCCAGGTCTTGGGCAGCGCGGCGTAGAGGTCGGCCATGCTCTTCCCCGGATTGCGGTCGAGCATGTCCAACACGGCGATGGCGGTCACCAGCCCGTCGTCGTAGCCGCGCCCGACCGGCTTGTTGAAGAAAAAGTGCCCGGACTTCTCGAAGCCGGCGAGCGCGTCGAGGTCTTTGACCCGCCGCTTTATGTAGGAGTGGCCGGTCTTCCAGTAGTCGGCCTTCACACCGTTCGCCAGCAGCACGGGATCGGTGTTGAAGAGCCCGGTCGACTTCACGTCTACGACGAATGTCGCGTCCGGGTACAGGCTCGAGAGGTCGCGTGCGAGCATGACGCCGATCTTGTCGGCGAAGATCTCCTCGCCATTATTGTCGACCACGCCGCAGCGATCGCCGTCGCCGTCGAAGCCGAGGCCGACGTCCGCCTCGTGCTCGCGGACGGCGTCGGCCATCGCGTGCAGCATGTGCAGGTCTTCGGGGTTGGGGTTGTAGCGCGGAAAGGTGAAATCGAGCTCGCAGTCGAGCGGCACCACCTCGCAGCCGAGCGCCTCCAGCATCTGCGGGGCGAAGGCGCCGGCGGTGCCGTTGCCGCAGGCGGCGACGACCTTGATCTTGCGCTTCAGCTTGGGACGTTCGGTGAGGTCCTTCAGGTAGCGCGCCGGGAAGTCGTTCTCGAACACGTAAGTGCCGCCTTCGCGGTACCGGTAACGGCCCTCGAGCACGATGTCGCGCAGCCGGCCCATCTCGTCGGGCCCGAAGGTGACCGGGCGCTGCACCCCCATCTTCACGCCGGTCCAGCCGTTGTCGTTGTGCGAGGCTGTGACCATGGCGACGGCGGCGCAATCCAGCTCGAATTGTGCGAAATAGGCCATCGGCGAAAGCGCCAGCCCGATGTCGTGGACGCGGATGCCGGCCGCCATCAGGCCCATGATCAGCGCGTTCTTGATCGAGGCGGAGTAGGAGCGGAAATCGTGCCCCGTGACGAGCTTGGGCTCGACGCCCATCTCGTGGATCAGCGTGCCGAGGCCAAGCCCCAAGGCCTGCACGCCCATGAGGTTGATCTCCTTCTCGAACAGCCAGCGCGCATCGTATTCGCGAAAGCCCGTCGCCTTGACCATCGGCGAGGATTCGAAGGCAAAGGTGTTCGGCTTCAGCTGCGGCTGGGGCTTGGGGAACATCAGGCGAATCCTAGGGGCCAAGAGCGCGCGGACGATAGGGGCCGGGCTCCGGCGCGACAAGCCGGTCCGGTCCCGGGTGGAGCGAGGCGCGACGCTGGGACGGCAACCGCGGGCGCCGGCTCCCGTTGAAGAGGCGAACGGGAGAAAACCCTTGCAACGCGCAACGCTCTGCCTCGCGACCTTCTTCTGCACCACTGCGATTTTCGGCTTCGCCGTGGCGGCCGAGGGCTCCGGTCCGACTTCCTCGAAGGAAGGCGGCATCGCCGGCGATCCGCGCGGCGCGATCCGGGCGTTGGGCGGCAGCAGCCAGAACGACTTCAAGGAGCAGGACAACAAGGTCGACGTGCCCAAGCTCGGCGGCAGCGCTGGCGAGGGATCGGTCGGCGGCACGCCGCCCAGCACGACGGGGCCGCGCTGAGTGGCGCAGCTGCATCAAATCTGCTCGCGCCTGTTGTGCAGCCGGCGCTCCCAGTCGAGCGCCTGCGTTACGATGGCGTCGACGTCGTCGGCGTAGCGCGGCTGCCAGCCGAGCACCTCCTGCACGCGGTCGGCGCCGGCCACCAGCGATGCCGGGTCGCCGGCGCGGCGGCCGGCGATACGCACCGGAAAATCCACGTTCGACACGCGCTTCACCACGTCGATGATCTCCAGCACGGACAGGCCGCGGCCGTAGCCGCAATTGCAGGTGAGACTGGCGCCGCCCTCGCGCAGGTGCTTCAGCGCCAGCATGTGCGCGGTGATGAGGTCGGACACCTGGATGTAGTCGCGCACGCAGGAGCCGTCGGGCGTGGGATAGTCCGTGCCGAAGCAATCCATGCCATTGCGGTGGCCCAGCGCCGCCTGCACCGCGATCTTGATGAGGTGGGTGGCGTTGGGCGTGGACTGGCCGAGCCGCCCCTGTGGGTCGGCACCGGCGACGTTGAAGTAGCGCAGCACCACGGCGCGCAGGTCGTGCGCCTTGCAGGCGTCCTCCAGCATCCACTCGACCATGAGCTTGGAGCGGCCGTAGGGATTGATCGGTATCTTGGCGACGTCCTCGACCACCGGGCTGACCTCGGGCTCGCCGTAGACGGCGGCGGTCGAGGAAAAGATGAAGTGCTTCACGCCGGCCTTGATGACCGCCTCGATCAGCGCGCGAGCCTTCGCGGTGTTGTTGAGGTAGTACCCTAGCGGGTCGGTGACGGATTCCGGCACCACGATCTTGGCGGCGAAATGGGCCACCGCGTCGACGCCGTGCTCGGCGAGGATCCTCGCCACCAGTTCCTGGTCGCCGAAGTCGCCCTCGACGAAGGTCGCGGCTTCCGGCACCGCCCAGCGGAAGCCGGTGGAGAGGTTGTCGAGCACCACCACGTGCTCGCCGGCGTCGAGCAGAGCCAGCACCATGTGTCCGCCGATGTAGCCCGCGCCGCCCGTGACCAGAACGCTCATGTCCGCCGCCTTCCCCTGTCGCGCGCGACCCTGCCACGAGCGTGTTGACAAAGCGCCAACGGACGGCGTGACGAGGCTGCGGCTTGCGCCGCGCGCCCCAGCCCCTACAACCCTCCCGCCTTTCGAGCTTCAGCCTTCGCAGCGCCCTCGGGGTGCCAGCCTCCCGGACCCCCCATGAGTGACGATCCCCATCACGACGAGAAGCGCGACGCCCGCGCCTGGTTCGAGGGCCTGCAGATGGGCATCCTCG
>CAXTQM010000073.1:0-9222 GCA_964246205.1 uncultured Beijerinckiaceae bacterium
GCGCCGGCTTCATCCATCCCGCCGGCGGCTCGACGGGGGTGGTGCTCTGCTCGCCCTGGGGCTTCGAGGATCTCGTCATGCGCAAGAGCTGGCGCCTGCTCGCCGAGCAGATCGCGGCGGCGGGCTACCCCTGCGTGCGCTTCGATTATCCCGGGACCGGCAATTCGCTCGGCCGCTCCACCTCCATCGACCATGTCGCGACCTGGATCGATTCTGTCCACGACGCTGCCGAAGTGCTCCGCATGAATTCAGGCGTGCGGCGCTTCGTGTTCATCGGGCAGTCCCTCGGCGCCACCCTGGCATCCGAGGCGGCGCGCGGCCGCGGCGACGTGATCGCGCTGCAGCTCGTCGCGCCCGTCGCCAAGGGGCGGCAATACGTGCGCGAACTCGCGGCCACCGCGAAGATGGTCGCCGCACGCATCGGCATCGAATCCGAAGCCGCCCCGGAGGAGGGCTTGAGCGTGCTGGGCTTCGGCCTGTCCCGCGCGCTCGCGGACGACCTGAAGACGCTCGACCTGACCCGGATCGACGGCCTGCGCGTCGGCGACGTCACCGTCTTCGACAGCGCCGACCGCAAGGCCGGCGCCGAGGTGACCGAGCACATGCGCCAGCTCGGTCTTTCCGTCACCCTCGAGAGCGTCGCGCCCTTTCATCTGATGGTGTCGGACGCCACCGAGATCCAGCCCCTGCCGGTGCCGACGGACCGTGTCCTCGCGGCGTTGCAGCGTGTCGCACCAGCGGCGCCCGCGCCGGCCTTCGCGGTGCCGCGCTACCCGACCGCCCTCGTCGGCGACGGCTTCCGCGAGGAGCCGATCCGCTTCGGCGCGGACGAGGCGCTGTTCGGGGTGCTCACCCGGGCGCTCGGTGCGCCGTCGGACGCGCCGGCCGTCGTGCTGCTCAACCGCGGGCTCAACCCCCACATCGGCTGGCGCCGCGTCGGCGTCGACCATGCTCGCGCGCTTGCCGCCGCCGGCTTCACCAGCCTGCGCTTCGATGCCGCCGGCCTCGGCGAGAGCCGCGACGAGCCGGGCCGCCCGGCGCACCTCGTCTATTCGGACCTGCTGCTTGACGATGTCCGCGCGGCCGTCGACGTGCTGGCGCGACGCGGGCATCGCGACATCGCGCTCAGCGGCGTCTGCTCGGGCGCCTACGTCGCCCTGTCCGCCGCGCAAGCCGATCCACGCGTGAAACGCGCCGTCGTCTTCAATCCGCAGCGCTTCGTTTGGAACCCATCCGAAAGCATGGAGGACGTGATCCGCTTCGGCCTGCGCTCGATGAACGATTACGTCGGCGACATCAGGCGCGGCGGTGCGTTGCGCAAGCTGGTGCGCAGCCGACACCGCATCGTCCCGGCGATGGTCTTCCTGCTCAAGCGCTCGGCCCGGAACGCCAAGGCCCGCGTGCCGCTCGCCCTGCGCTCCCTGGTGTCGCGCGGCTCGATGGCGGCGCGTGTCGGCCGGTTGTTCGACACCTTCGCCGAGCGCGGCACCCGTATCGATATGGTGTTCACCGCGGACGATCCCAGCGTCGAGCAGCTCGGCACCTATTTCGGCGTCGAGGGCCGGGACCTCGGTTACGCGAACGTTTCGGTCGAGATCCTGCGGGGGCATGATCACAATATGACGTCGACCGCAGCCGCGGATGTCATGCTGGATCGCATCCTGGCCGCGCTCGGGCGACAGGCGCCGCTCGAGGCGGACCGCGACGCCGAAGCCGAACTCCGGGTCGGCCGAGAGTTGTGCGCCGGCTAGGACGCGCTCGCCCGGTCTATCGTATGTGCTTGACCTGCGCCGGACCCTGGGTCAACGGACCTGTCTCTGCAACGGAGACGGCGCCCATGTGCTTCTCGGCCAACGCGAACTTCATCGCCAGCGCGGCGATCGGTGCCGTCGGGGTCGCGACCCTTTGGCACGTGCGCCAGCCACGCGCCGTGCTGTTCGCCGCCGTGCCGCTACTCTTCGCTATCCATCAGTTCATCGAGGGCTTCGTCTGGCTCGGTGTCGACGGCATCGTGCGCCAGGACGCCGAGGACCACGTCGTCTTCCTTTTCATCCTCTATGCCCAGGGCGTCCTGCCGTTCCTGATGCCGCTCGCCGTGCTGCTGATGGAGCCGCCCGGCCGGCGCAGGACCGGCATCGCGATGCTGACCGCGATCGGCGCCGCGCTGTGCGCCTACGTATTTTACGCGCTGATCGACGACGAGAGCCACGTTCGCGTCATCGCCCACTCGCTCAACTACGACAATCCGCTGACGGCGACGTGGTGGGTGGCGCTGGTCTACGTGATCGTCACCTGCGGCTCGCTGATCTCCTCGAGCCACCGCGTCGTCATGTGGTTCGGGCTGCTCAACCTTGCCGGCGTGATCGTGACGCTGCTTGTGAAGCAATACGCCTTCACCTCGATCTGGTGCCTCTACGCCGGGATTATCAGCGTCATGATCTACTTCCAGTTCAGCCGTCGGCACATCGACATTGGTTTGCCCAACAGCAAGCTCGACGGCTTGAAGGAAGTGCTGGTCTAAGCCGGCCTCGCTCCGAGGTGGAGCCATGCAGCCTGCTGCGGCCGCAGTCCAACCACAGCTTGGACCAGCGGCGCCACCGGCTGGTTCCAGCCGCGTCCAGCAGGGTGCCGCAATAGCCATCGCCGTTCTCGTGCTCAGAAGCCGAGCTGCGGACCTTCCGTCGTCGGCCAGTCGCACATTGCCGTCATCTCAGCGGCGAACAGCGCGTCGAGGCGCCGGCGCTCGGCTTCGACCCGCGGACCATCGATCGCCACGGGGCGGCAGCGGGCGCCGAGGCCCGGAACGACGTGGTCGGGGTTATGGAGGGCGTGGTCGCTGCTCTCGGCGAAAAAGGAACGGTCGCCCCAGTCGAGGTAGCTCTCCGCGGGCAGCCCTTCGGCCAGCATGATGTCGTGCGCATCGAGTTCGACGTGCCAGTAGGTCACGGTGGCGACCGGAATGCGGGTGACGGAGGTGCCGTTGATCAGGCACATGATCGGCACGAGCAAGCCGCCCGCAGCGTCCTCGTCTGCCCCGACCAGCACGGGATGGCCGGGCGAGAGCCGTAGATCGCGCGCCGGCGTCGCCGCGCCGTCCGCATCCAGGCCGAAGGCGCCTGCGCGGATGCGCACGGGATGCACGTCGTGCGGACGGGGATGGGTGCGGCAATCGATCTCGCGACGGCCGATCCAGCGGATCGGGCGGTGCTCGCCGGCGGCAGTCACAGCGAGATCGCCGACGCTCAGCTCCTCGACGGCCTTGTTGCCGCGCGCGGTGCGGATCAGCGTGCCGGTGCAGTAGCAGACGACGATGTCCGTGCCGCCGGACCTGGCGGCGGTGTCGGGATCAGCCGCAGTGTTGAGGCCAGCCGGCGCGGCGCCTACGAATGTGAAGGTTTCCGAGCCGCCCGTTCCGGTCACCGTCACGTTTGTGTTGGCGCCGTTGGCGGTCTCCGTAATCGTCCCACCGGTGATGTTGACGATATCGATGACGTCGCCGGCTGCGAAGCTGGTGATGGTTTGGGCGAAGGTGGTGCTGTTCGTACCGGTCTGCGCGACGTCAAGCTGCAGGCGACTGGCGGCACCGGTCGCAAAGGTCAAGGTGCCGGACGCGGTGGTGCCGGACGTGTTCGTCGTGTCGGCCTTGGCCGACATGAGCTCTAGTGTACCGCCTTGCAACGTCGTGCCGTTCGCGGCGGCATTGCCGTTGATCGTCAGGGCGCCGCCACTCAGCACCGTCGTGCTTGTCGCCTGCGCACCCTTGAGGTTCAGGTTGAGCGTGCCGCCGCTTTCCACAGTCGCGCCACTGATGGTGGCGGTGCTCGTGGTTGTGCCCGACGCGGCGCTCAGATTGATCGTGCCGTAGTCGAGGTCGCCCGAAGAGCTGCCGAAATCGTTCTCCAATCCTCCGGATTGGATCGTAGCATTCGTCTCGACGCCGCCGGCCTCCGTCTGCAGGGTGCCCCCGCTTTGGACCGTCGTGGTGTTGGCCGTGCCACCCGACAAAACATCGAGTTCGTTGCCGCTCGTCTCGGTCTGCCCGCTTACCGTTTGGCCGCTCGCCACTGTCGTCGTCGTCACGGATCCACTCTCCTACAAGAGAGTGAACGGTACAGGCAGTTCTTAACCGTTCATTAACCGTTTTATGACGTGGGGTATTGAGCGCCTGTGCTGCGTTCTCGGTGGCATGACCGTCTGTCGCCCTGATCGGGCATACTCCGAGCCGCGATGCTGACCATCGCCGGGGCCGGATGCGACGTCATCAATGCATCTCCGGCTGCCAATGGCAAAAGCTCCGTACAGCAGCACAGATCGCGCCGGTGTTAAGAAGAGTCGGTATTCAACAGCCGTTCACAAAGGCAAATCTATCGTCTGTTTATCCGCAATCGAGTAGACGTCGATAGCTCGGCCAACGACTTTGAGCGCCGCGGCATCCTTCATCACGGTTTGAAACTCGACACTGGCGCCATGGGCATCCAAGGCCGCTTGATCCCTCCAGCCTTCCATCAGCCGAAAGGTGAACGGTGAACTGATGTCCTGGGCAACGTCGAGGAAGACGCAGCCGTCGCGCGTTTTCGCATTGGTTTTCATGGCGAGCGCGAGCGACCGGAACTCCTCCACGTCTTCGGGCACGAGACTGTAAGTGGTATAGATCAGCAGGGCAGGCGTTTCGGTCACCTGGGACTCCGTGGCTTCGAGGAACGAAGGTGATGGGCTCAGACGGATGGACTGACGTGGCCGCGACCGCATCACCGCGAACCTCCAAAGCCAAATAGAAACCGCTGGCGACAAGCATAGAACTTACCTGAAAGTAAGTATGAAGAAGATGGATGATAAGCACGACTCCGAATGCGGCCTCGACTCCGCGCTCATGGTCATGGGAGGCAAGTGGAAGGCACTGATCTTGTACCACATCCACTCCGGCCCCAAGCGGTTCGGCGAACTCAAGCGGCTGGTCACGGGCATCAGCGAAAAGGTGCTGATCCAACAATTGCGTGAGCTGGCGGCGGCCGAGGTGCTGGTTCGCCGTGACTACCAGCAGGTGCCTCCCAAGGTCGATTACGCGATGACGCCGTTCGGCTCGACACTGGTCGAGACGCTGCGACCGTTGTGCGAATGGGGCACGGTGCACCGCGCACGCATCATGGCCATGCCTTCTCCTGCGTCGACGTCCGAGCGAGGTCGATCGTCCTGAGCGACCATCCCGCGTTCGGCGATTTTGCTCCTCCTCGATTGCTCGACCGGTTTTGTAGCCAACCCGCTCGCATCGTGATTCCCTTACGTCACTTCCAAGGCGGTGATTCGGATGTCGAACCAGGGTCTTGGCGTCGCGATGCCGTTGCCGTCGAGTGCGCCGCGCGTGCTGATCGGTACGGCGCGGGCGTCGAAGAGCGCCGGCGACATGCTGCTTCTGGTGCTCTCGGACGTGCCCGCCGACAAGATGGGCGCCTTCATTGAGGACTACGCCCGGCGCAAGCTCGGACCGGTGGTCGCCGCCAAGATCGTCGCCCAAGGTGGCGACCCGAAGGAGGGTGACGCCGCGCTCGTCATCGCTCGTGCAATGCTCGAGGATGCCGCCCGGCGCCTGCATGAAAGCGGCCTGCGGAGCGGACGCGGCTAGTTCTCGACGGGCGCGCCGCCGTCGTAGTGCAGCACGTCGATGTCCTGCAGTGTCACCAGGCCGATGTCGGTCAGTCCCTCCAGCCTCTCGAAGAAGGCGCGCAGCTTCTCCTCGTCGTCGACGAGCTCGATGGTCAGCGGCAGGTTGCCGGAGAGGTCGAGGATGCTGGCGCGCTGGATCCTGCCGTCGATGCCGAAGCCGATGACGCCGCGCAGCACGGTGGCGCCGGCGATCTCCGCGTCGCGGGCGCGCTTGACGATGGTGTCGTAGAGCGGCCCATGCTCGCCCTTGGCGCGCTCGTCGGTGTAGATGCGCATAACCGCGCGCCGGCCCTTCTGCATGGTCACGCCCCCTCGATCTGATTAATGAAGGCGCCGAGCACCGAACCGAGCCAGACGCCGACGAGGCAGAACAACAGCGACACGACGATGTTGGCGGCGGCGCGCGTCATGTCGCCGTCCTTGGCCAGCGCCAGGGTCTGAAGGCTGAAGGACGAGAAGGTGGTGTAGCCACCACAAACGCCGACCATGAAGAACTGCCGAAAATCCGGCGCCACCAGGATGCGGCCATCGGGGCCCGTCAGCATGGCGAACAGGCCGATGACGAAGCAGCCCGACACGTTGGCGGTGAGCGTGCCCCAGGGAAACACCTCCTGCGTCGCCCGCGCCACCGTGCCCGAGACGGCATAGCGCCCGACCGAGCCGAGCGCGCCGCCGAGCGCGATGTAGAGGTAGGTGAGCATGGCGCGTTCCTGCATGAATCGGGCAGGGATTGCACGCGCCGTGCCGAGCGTCGGCGTACGGCAACTCGGCTTTTATGCGGCGTGGTCGACACCCGACTGCAACGCGATTCTAGTGTGGGCGGGAGCCGAAACCAGTCATTTTCGATGTGGGCGGACGGCCATGCCGAAATCGGAGGTTTGGCTCAGGCCGAGATCATTCGGAGCGCAACCAAGGTATATACCCTAGCGCGTCATCGCACCAGAATGTTCTTGAACTGCCATGGGTCGTCGTCGTCGAGATCCTCCGGGAACAGCACGCCGCGGTCCACTAGCGGCGTCCAGTCCGTGTAGGTGCCGATCACCGGGCCGAGATAGGGCAGCTGCACGGCGAGGCAGCGGCGGAAATCGACGTCGTCGGCCTCGACGATCCCGCGGTCCGGGTTCTCTAGGGCCCACACCATGCCGGCAAGCACGGCGGAGGTGACCTGCAGGCCGGTGGCGTTCTGGTATGGCGCGATGCGTCGCGTCTCCTCGATGGAGAGCTGCGAGCCGTACCAGTAGGCGTTCCTGGCGTGGCCGTAGAGCAGCACGCCGAGCTCGTCGACGCCGTCGACGATCTCGTCTTCCGTCAGGATGTGCTCCTTGGATTGGCGCTGCCACTGGGCGCCGGCCATCTCGTCCAGAGAGAGCACGGCATCGTCGGCGGGGCGGTAGGCGTAGTGGCAGGTCGGGCGGTAGGCGACCGTCTTGCCGTCGCGAACGGTGAGGTAGTCGGCGATCGAGATGGCCTCGTTGTGGGTCACCAGGAAGCCGTGCTGCGGCCCAGGCGTCGGGCACCAGGAGCGGATGCGGGTGCCGGCGCCGGGCCGCATCAGGTAGATCGCGCAATCCGGCCCGAACTCGTGGCGGCGGCCCTCCGGCGGCAGCGCCTTCTCGTGGGTGCCCCAGCCGAGCTCGGCGGGCTGCAGCCCCTCGGAGACGAAGCCCTCCACTGACCAGGTGTTGACGAAGGTGCCCATCGGCTTGGGGCTGGCGGCGCGCTGGGTGTCGCGCTCGGCGATGTGGATGCCCTTAACGCCGACGGTCTGCGCCAGCGACGCCCATTCCTCGCGCGTCTGCGGGTCGGGCGCGCCATGGCCGAGGTCGGCGGCGAGGTTGAGGAGCGCCTGCTTGACGAACCAGGACACCATGCCGGGGTTGGCGCCGCAGCAGTTCACCGCCGTGGGACCTTTTCCAGCGTACTCGCGCTTCAGGTCGAGCACCGCCTCGCGCAGCGCGTAGTTCGAGCGCTGCGACACCGAAAGCGACGTGTCGGTGTAGAAGCCCGGCCAGGGCTCGGCCACCGTGTCGACGTAGAGCGCGCCGACGGCGTGGGCGAGCCGCATCACGGCCACCGAGGAGACCTCGACGGAGAGGTTCACGATGAACGGCTGTCCCTCGCCCTCTTCCAGCAGCGGCCGCAGCAGCATCTCGATGTTGTCCTTCGTGACCTTGTCCCGGATGAAGCGGATGCCGCGCTCGTCAACCAGCCCGCGGTCGGCGTCGACTGGGTCGATCACAGTGAGGCGCTTCCGGTCGAAGCCGAAATGCCGCTCGATCAGTGGCAGCGTGCCGCGCCCAATGGAGCCGAAACCGATCATCACGATCGGCCCCGTGATCGTGCCATGCACCGGCCAGTCCGTCATCAATCTCGTCTTCCCTGGAATGTCAGCCCTCGCTTGCCAGCGAGAGAGGGCGCTTGTGGCGGCATCCCCTGCAGGGATCAAGTGACAGCCGTGCGACGGCGCCATCCTCGATCGCGACGGCTGCGGCGCTTATCCATGAAGCCGGGCTTGCGCCTCGCTTGTACCGCTTTCCGTCTTCGCCCATATCACAGGCCAGCTCTGCCGGCGCCGACGCGTAATCCTCGAGAGGTCCCATGTTCATCCAGACCGAAGCCACGCCGAATCCGGCGACGCTGAAGTTCCTGCCCGGCCGCGACGTGCTGCCTGGCGGCACGCTCGACATCCGCGATCCTTATGCCGCCGCTCAGCGCTCGCCGCTCGCCGGCGCTTTGTTCGAGATCGTAGGCGTCTCGGGCGTGTTCTACGGCTCGGACTTCATATCGGTGACGAAGGCCGACGAGACGGATTGGTCGGCGCTGAAGCCGGCGGTGCTCGGCACCATCATGGAGCATTTCACCTCGGGCGCGCCGCTGCTGGTCGAGGGCGAGGCTGCCGACGGCGCCGAGGCCGACGAGTTCTTCGATCCCGACGACCTGGAGATCGTCGACACGATCAAGGACCTGCTCGAGACCCGCGTCCGTCCGGCGGTTGCCGGTGACGGCGGCGACATCAAGTTCCGCGGTTTTCGCGAGGGCACGGTCTATCTGGCCATGAAGGGGTCCTGCCAGGGCTGCCCCTCGTCGACAGCCACGCTGAAGCACGGCATCCAGAACCTGCTGACGCATTTCGTGCCGGAAGTGCACTCGGTGGAGCAGGTCTGAGGCGAGCCGCCGATGGGTTCAGATCAGGGCCAGCTCTCAGCTCGCGTCGAACGTCAAGCGACGTGAACGGCGAGCGTGGCCTTGGAGGATAACCGGCGCCAGCGCGCGGTTTAGACCGGACGATGAGGCAACGCCGGACAGGCGCACCTAGGTCCTCAATTGCGATACCCTCGATAGGCTGAATGGTCGGCGACGAGCTTGATCGGTTCGGCGGTCATTCGCGCTTCTTGGCCGAGAACGGGCGTAACCGGGGGCGCAGACGGAGATCTTACCCTGCAGACGGGCCCGACGCCGCGAGGGAGCAGTAGCGGAGCCCAGCCACGAACGTGATTACGAAATGCTCCAACTCGTCGTCGATCGCCTCGACCGGCATCTCGACAAGCTTCTGCTCCAGCC
>CAXTQM010000074.1:0-877 GCA_964246205.1 uncultured Beijerinckiaceae bacterium
ATGATCTCCGAGGACCTCGGCATCAAGCTCGAGAACGTGACCCTTCAGATGCTCGGCCGCGCCAAGCGCATCCGCATCGACAAGGAGAACACCACGATCATCGACGGCGCCGGCGCCAAGACCGAGATCGAGGCCCGCATCGGCCAGATCAAGGCGCAGATCGCCGAGACGACGTCGGACTACGACAAGGAGAAGCTCCAGGAACGTCTGGCCAAGCTCGCCGGCGGCGTCGCGGTGATCCGCGTCGGCGGCGCGAGCGAGGTCGAGGTCAAGGAGAAGAAGGACCGCGTCGACGACGCCCTCAACGCGACCCGCGCGGCCGTGGAGGAAGGCGTTTCGCCGGGCGGCGGCGTCGCCCTGCTGCGCGCCATCAAGGCGCTCGACGGCATCGCCGTCGACAACGCCGACCAGAAGACCGGCATCGACATCGTCCGCAAGGCGATCCAGACCCCGGCGCGCCAGATCGTCGACAATTCCGGCGTCGACGGCGCCGTGGTGGTCGGCAAGCTGCTCGAGAACGACTCCTACGGCTACGGCTACAACGCCCAGACCGGCGAGTACGGCGACCTTGTCGCCTCGGGCATCATCGACCCGACCAAGGTCGTGCGCACCGCGCTGCAGGACGCCGCTTCGATCGCCGGCCTGGTGATCACCACCGAGGCCACCATCACCGAGGCTCCCAAGAAGGAGTCCGCGATGCCTATGGGCGGCGGCGGTGGCGGCATGGGCGGCATGGGCGGCATGGACTTCTAGTCGCACCACCAACGTCCGATCTATCATTTGCGGGGCCCCGAAACCATCGGGGCCCCGCCACCGTAACGCGAGTAATAACACGACTCACGGGATTGAACATTAACAAATAGTTCGAATTTGTTTG
>CAXTQM010000074.1:887-9221 GCA_964246205.1 uncultured Beijerinckiaceae bacterium
TTTTTCGGCCCACCACCCCGGTCCCTACAATCTTTGGGCGGGCCCCCAAACCCTGGGGGCCCCCGCCTCCGTAACGCGAGTCATAAGACGACTCACGGGATGGAACATGACGAATTCGTTCGACTTTCTTTCTCACGACACCGGCTTGGACCACGCCGCGTCGGAGCCGGAGAGCCAAGCCGAACTCCGCCGCACGACGACCCGCGCCGACCTGCTCGACGCCGTGGCCGGCAAGTGTCCCTTGCTATCGCGGATCGAGACCCGCGCCGTCTTCGAGATGGCGCTCGACGAAATGGCCGGCTCGCTGGCGCGCGGGGAGCCTGTGAAGCTGCGCTCCTTCGGCCTGTTCAGCGTACGCGCGAAGCGCGAGCGCATCGGCCGCAACCCGCGCACAGGCGCCGAAGTGCCGATCACCCCGCGCCGCGTGCTGACCTTCAAGCCCTCGCCCGTGCTGCTGGAGGAGGTCAACCGGCGGACCAAGAAGGCGAAGCGGACGCACTGAAGGCCGCTCCGACTGGTCGACGTGCCGGGGTGCGAAGCTCCGCCGCGGCGTCCCCGACGAAAGACAGCCCCGCTCACGCGATAAGCCGTAGTGCCGACGTAATTGCCGGATGGAAGCAGCGCTGGTGCGTTCGGGAAGATCGTCGATGAAGCTGCTCGGGATCGTGGTGGCGGTGTTCGGTGTGGCGAGCATCGTGGTGGGGGTGATCAGCCACCATCCCGTGCTGTACCTGCTGGCCGCCTTCAGCCTGATCGCCGCATTCACGACTTACCGCGCTGCCGACATCTCGACGTTCCTCCAGGTGCTGATCCGCTTCTTTGCCACGGAGACGGTGCTGCTCGGGCTCTGCGTCTTCGTGTCGGCGCTCGGTTACTGGCCGCACAATCTCGAGATCGTGCGCATACCGAGCACGGTGGTAATGACCGTCGCGCTCTTCGCGATCATCTGCTACCTGACTTCGTTCATACCCGTCGCGCGCAAAACCCTGGCGATCACCGATCGCTACTTCAACGCGCAATCCATCGTCTCTATACCTCTCGGCTTGAGCAGTGTTCGCGTGCGCGAATGCACCCTGGCAGCGGGCGCCATCATGTTCCTGGTGCTGCTGAACCAGCTCGAGGTTTGGTTCAGCGTGCTGATGACCTTCGCGTCGCGCGACATCTCGAACGCTTTGCAGGAGTACAACGCCGGCAAGTTCTGGCACGCGCTGCTGATCGAGTTCCCACTCTATCTGTCGCCCTATCTCGTGGCGCTGTTCATCGAATTCCTCGGCGCCAACACGCTGTTCATCCGCTGGCGCCGCTGGTTGACGGAGGACTATTCACGGCGCTGGCTGGATCATCACAACCACTACGGAATGATGCTGGCCGGCGTCGGCACCGACAATCCCGACCAGCGCATCCAGGAGGACATCCCGCGCTTCATCGACGGCGGGCAGTTCGGCGGCCTCGGTGTCTACAACTTCTCGATCAACCTGATCTCGCAGCTCAGTTCGCTCGTTTCCTTCTCCATCATCCTGTGGGGTCTTTCCTCGCACCTGACCTTGCCGGGAACATCGATCCAAATCCCCGGCTTTCTGCTGTGGTGCGCCATCGTCTACGCCGTCGTCGGGACCGGTTTGACCGCTTTGATCGGCAGGCCGCTCGCCGTGCTGGCCTTCGCCCGCCAGCACTACGAAGCCAATTTCCGCTTCAGCCTCGCTCGGCTTCGTGAATACAGCGAACAGATCGCGCTGCTGTTTGGCGAACGTACCGAGAAGTCCATCCTCGTCGAGCGCTTCGTCTCGATCGTGCGCAATTTCTACTCCATCATGTTCGTCAAGGCATTCCTCTCGACTTTTATCCAGTTTTTCAGCAACATCAGCCAGTTCATTCCCTACATCCTGCTGGGGCCCTTCTACTTCGCGCGCACCGCGACGCTCGGCGACCTGACGCAGGCCTCCATCGC
The DNA here is from genome assembly GCA_964246205.1 of uncultured Beijerinckiaceae bacterium. Lineage (GTDB taxonomy): Bacteria > Pseudomonadota > Alphaproteobacteria > Rhizobiales > Beijerinckiaceae > RH-AL1. The sequence continues at coordinate 2,836 of CAXTQM010000074.1, forward strand.
GTTTGGGCAGGTGAATTCCTCGCTGACCTTCTTCGTGAACTATTATTCCGCTTTGGCCGACTTCAAGTCGGTGCTCGATCGACTGACGACGTTCGACACGTCGCTCGACGCCGTGGCTCCGCCGACCGCCGTTGTGCGTGCCTCGACTGCGCAGCAGACAGATTTTGTCCTCTCGAACGTGCGCATCCGCCTGCCCGACGGTCGCGCGCTGTCCGAGCCGCTCAACCTGAGCCTCGCCGCCAACGAGAACGTGCTGGTGACCGGGCCGTCAGGCATCGGCAAGTCGACGCTGTTCCGCGCGATCTCCGGCGTCTGGCCCTATCGCGACGGCTCGGTCGAGGTGCCGGAGAACGCCTCGATCATGGTGCTGCCGCAGAAGCCCTACCTGCCTATCGGCACGCTCATGGCCGCGATCTCCTATCCGCACGAGATCGGCTTCTACGCCGAGGCGCCAATCCTCGCCGCGCTGGAGGATGTCGGCCTCGGGCATATCGCCGGCGGCCTGCACATCGACGATAACTGGTCTCAGCGCCTGTCCGGCGGCGAGCAGCAGAGGTTGGCCATTGCCCGCGCCATCCTCGCCGCACCGAACTGGCTGCTGCTCGACGAGGCGACAGCGGCAATGGATCTCGAGTTGGAGCGCCGGATCTACGAGACGCTGGCGACGCGGCTGCCGAACACCACGATCCTGTCGATCGCGCATCGCACTTCGCTCGCCGATCACCACGCTCGCAAGCTGACGGCGGAGACCGACGGCAACGGCATGTTCAAGCTCGAGGACGTGAAGGTCGCCGCCGAATAGGCGGAGACGCCTACGCCTCCACCAAATGCGTCGGCGCCTTGTCGCACGGAAAGCGCGGTCCCAGGTCGCGCATCTGCGCCTCGATGCACTCGACGTCGAGGCGGATGGCGGCGCCGCCGGAGAAGGTCAGGGTGACATGTCCGGCCGGCGCTTCGGCAACGGCGAAGTCGATCGCCAGCAGGTTCAGCACGCGCTCGCCGTCGTCCTGCGCCAGCCCGCTGCGGGCGACGCCCAGCACGCGCTCGAAGTGCAGGCCCATGGCGGCGCGCTCGCAGCCGCCGGCGGCGGCCTTGATCCAGTCGAAGCGCTTGCCGACCAGCGCGAAGCGCTTCTCCGCCGGCAGGTAGGCGAGGTCGGCCACCGCGACGCGCGCGTCCTGCAGGTTGGCGGACAGCACGGAAAGGTCGTCGGCGTCCATCGCCGCGAGGGCGAGCAGCACGTCTTCGGCGATAGGCGCGGTCATGGCGGGTCCTCGTTCGCGCGGCCAACGCGCGCGGCGCGGCGGCGTTCGCCGCGGCGAGCCGCTCAGATGTGCTGCATCACCGCGCGGTACCCGGGGATGATCTCGGCCGGCGTGCCGACCGCGCGCACCGCGCCCTCGTCGATCCACACCACCCGGTCGCACAGCTCCTCCACCGTCGGCAGGTCGTGCGACACGACGAGGATGGTGCCGTGGTGGGCGAAGTCCTTGATGTAGGCGTCGCACTTGGCGCCGAAGGCGGCGTCGCCGACGGAGAGCGCCTCGTCGACGATCAGGATGTCGGCGTCGCAATGCGCGCAGATCGCGAAGGCCAGGCGCGACAGCATGCCGGAGGAGTACATCTTCAGCGGCTGCCAGAAGAAGTCGCCGATGTCGGCGAAGGCGGCGATCGAGTCCATGCGCGCGACGATCTGCGCCTTCTTGAGCCCGAGGATGGCGCCGCCGATCAGCGCGTTCTCGCGCCCGGTCAGATCGTGATCGAAGCCGGCGCCGAGCGCCAGGATGGGCGCCAGCCGCCCCTCGATCGTCGTGGTGCCGTGGGTCTGCGTGGTGATCCCGCAGAGAATCTGCAGCAGCGTGGTCTTGCCGGCGCCGTTGCGCCCGATAATCCCGACGCATTCGCCCTTGCGCACGGCGAAGCTGACGTCGCGGAGCACCCAGTGCTCCTTGTAGAACTGCTTCCATCGGCCGAACAGCGTCTGCTTCAGCTGGTCGTTGCGGTGGGTGTAGAGCTGGAACGCCTTGCCGACGCGGTCGCAGCGGATCACCACCGTCTCGGTGTCCGGCGCGGGCGCCTCGACGCGTTCGGCAGGCTTGGTGGCGGTCAGGGGCTCGGACAATGCCGCCTCAGATGACATCGACGAACACCGACTTGTACCGCATGAAGAAGCGATAGCCGAAGCGGAACACGACCAGCGAGACCGCGAGCGAGCCGACGTAGAGCACCCAGTTCGGCGCCACGCCCTGGATCAGCACGTCGCGGATCATCTCGACGTAATCGCCGATGAGGTTGAGGTGCACGATCCAGCGCAGCCGCTCGGGCACGTCGGTGATCTGGTAGAAGATCGGCGTCGCGAACATGAACACCGGCACGATCGAGATCATGAGGTGGGCGACGTCGCGGGTGAACGAGCCCAGCGCCATCAGGAACCAGCAGGCACCGAGCAGGAACAGCACGAACGGCACCACGATGAACGGCAGCAGCAGCGTCGTCAGCGGCAGGCCGTGCGTGACGGAGACGAGGAAGATCAGCAGGACCATGAACGAGATGCCGGCGTAGGTCAGCGCGCGGATCGAGGCCGTCCAGGCCAAGGTCTCCGACGGGAAGATCGACTTCTTGATGAAGGTGACGTGCTCGTGCAGCAGCCCGGGGGAGCGGTACATCAGCTCGGAGAATAGATTAAAGACAATGAGGCCGGTGAAGATCGAGAGCGCGTAGTTGACGCCGCCGCCATGCGCCGATTTCGGCACGCCGACGGCGTTCGAGAAAATCAGCGTGTAGAAGGTAAGCATGATCAGCGGGCCGAAGATGGCCCAGCTCCAGCCCAGCGTCGAGCCGCGGAACCGCGCGGCGAGCTCGCGCCGGACCACCGCGCGGATCAGCTCGCGGAAGTGCCAGGCGCGCTGCAGAGGGACGAACAGGTCCATCGTATCCGGGATGAGCCTCGCTGAACGATCGATCGGCCGCTTCTGGCAGCCGGATGCGGCGGGAGATAGACAGGTCGGTCCGGCATCGTCAACGCGAGGCCGCTGCAGTGCGGCGGAAGCCGTACGACTGTGACAAAAGCTTGGCGTGGAACCCCGGCTGAATACAAGGGGTTGATCGAGGTATTCATTATGAGAGGAGCGCTTCATGGCCGACGAACAGCATGCCAAAGGTTTTGCCAAAAAGGTCGAGGGCGCCATCAAGGACGCCGTCGGCAGCGTAACCGGCAACAAGAAGCTGCAAGCTGAAGGCAAGGCCGACAAGGTTGAAGGTTCAGGGCGTCAGGCCGTGGGCGACGTCAAGGATGCCGGTCGCAACGTCGCCGACGCCGCCAAGCGTTGAATTAGTCCGTTTCAAGTTTAAGGCGTCGGGTGCGAACCCGGCGCCTTTTTTGCTGCCTGTCGCACGGTTGCTCCGCCAAGCCGCCGTGCCTAGCTTAGGTCCGCCTCGAGGATCTCATGACCGCTTCCGACAATCCCCTGCTCGTTCCCTGGACCGGCCCCTTCGAAGCGCCGCCCTTCGCGGCGGTGAGGCACGCGCATTTCCGGCCGGCCTTCGACGAGACGCTGGCGGCGAACAGGGCGGAGATCGCGGCGATCGCCGGCAGCCAGGAGGCGCCGAGCTTCGCCAACACGATCGAGGCGATGGAACGCTCGGGCGAGGCGCTGGACCGCGTCGCCTCCGTGTTCTTCAATCTGACCGGCACCGACACCAACGACGAGCTGGAAGCCATCGAGATGGCGGTGGCGCCCGTGTTGTCGCGCCATGCCTCGGCGATCTACCTCGATCCGAAGCTGTTTGCCCGCATCGACGACCTGTGGCGGCGCCGCGACAGCCTCGGCCTGATGCCGGAGCAGGCCCGCTTGCTCGAGCGCTACCACGTGCGCTTCACCCGCGCCGGCGGCGCGCTGGCGCCCGATGCCAAGACGCGGCTCGCCGCCATCAACGAGCGGCTGGCGACGCTCGGCACGCAGTTCGGCCAGAACCTGCTCGCCGACGAGAAGGGCTGGGAGATGGTGCTCGACGGCGGCGACGACCTCGCCGGCCTGCCGAAGGCGCTGGTCGACGCCGCGGCCGGCGCGGCCGAGACGCGAGGCCATCCCGGCAAGCACGTGATCACGCTGTCGCGCTCCTCCGTGGAGCCGTTCCTGCAATTCTCGGCACGGCGCGATCTGCGCGAACGCGCCTTCCAAGCCTGGTCGAAGCGCGGCGAGAACGGGGGCGCCACGGACAATTGCGCCATTGCCGCCGAAACCGTGGCTTTGCGCGCCGAGAAGGCGCGGCTGCTCGGCTACGACAGCTTCGCGGCCTACCGCCTCGAGGACACGATGGCCAAGACGCCGGCCCGGGCGCGCGAGCTGCTGCAATCGGTCTGGGAGCCGGCCAAGGCGCGGGCTGCGCGCGAGGAGCACGAGCTGCAGGCGCTGGCCGCCGCGGCCGGCAGCAACCACGCCGTCGAGCCGTGGGACTGGCGCTACCTCCAGGAAAAGCGTCGTGTCGCCGAGTTCGATCTCGACGAGGGCGAGATCAAGCCATTCTTCCAGCTGGAAAAGATGATCGAGGCGGCGTTCTTCGCCGCGACAAGGCTCTTCGGCACCACCTTCACGCCGCGGCCCGACGTCGAGCTGTACCATCCCGATGCCCGCGCCTGGGAGGTGAAGGACGCTTCCGGCGCCACGCTGGCTTTGTTCATCGGCGACTATTTCGCCCGGCCCTCGAAGCGCTCCGGCGCCTGGATGTCGGGCTTCCGCGACCAGAAGAAGCTCGACGGCGTGGTCCGCCCGATCGTCGTCAACGTGATGAACTTCGCTAAGGCGCCGAACGGCGAGGCGAGCCTGCTCTCGTTCGACGACGCCCGCACCCTGTTCCACGAGTTCGGCCACGGGTTGCACGGCATGCTCTCGGACGTGACCTACCCGACGCTGTCGGGCACGAGCGTCAGCCGCGACTTCGTCGAGTTCCCTTCGCAGCTCTACGAACACTGGCTGGAGCAGCCCGAGCTGCTTCGCCGCTTTGCCGTGCACAAGGACACAGGCGAGGCGATCCCCGAGGCGCTGCTGCAGCGGCTCCTTGCGGCGCGCAACTACAACCAGGGCTTCGCCTCGGTGGAGTATACCGCCTCGGCCCTGGTCGATCTCGACCTTCACGCCGGCGCCGGCGAGAGCCCGGTCGACGTCGTCGCCTTCGAGCGCGCCACGCTCGACAGGCTCGGCATGCCGCACGGCATCGTCATGCGCCATCGCACGCCGCATTTCGGGCATGTGTTCTCCGGCGACGGCTATTCGGCGGCGTACTACAGCTATCTCTGGTCCGAGGTGCTCGACGCCGACGGGTTCGACGCCTTCACCGAGGCCGGCGACATCTTCGATCCCGCCACCGCCAAGCGCCTGCGCGACCACGTCTACGCCGCCGGCAACACGGCCGACCCAGAGGCCGCCTACAAGGCGTTTCGCGGCCGCGCGCCATCGCCCGCGCCGCTGCTGAGGAAGCGTGGGCTGGCGGCTGCGGCGTGAAGCTGAAGCCCGCCGCGCCGTCCGACGCCATCCTGGAGCGCCTGACCGCGCTCCATCCCAAGAAGATCGACCTCTCGCTGGAGCGGGTCGAGACCCTGTTGGAGCAACTCGGCCGGCCGCAGGACCGCGTCCCGCCGGTGATCCACGTCGGCGGCACCAACGGCAAGGGCTCCACCATCGCCTTCATGCGCGCGATGCTGGAGGCGGCCGGCAAGCGCGTCCACGTCTACACCTCGCCCCATCTCGTGCGCTTCCACGAGCGCGTCCGGCTCGGCGCCAAAGGCGGCGGCCGCTTCGTGGACGAGGCCGAGCTCGCCGCCACGCTGGAGCATTGCGAGCGGGTCAACGACGGGGCGCCCATCACCTTCTTCGAGATGACAACGGCCGCCGCCTTCCACCTCTTCGCCGAGCGCCCGGCCGACGTGCTGCTGCTGGAGGTCGGCCTCGGCGGCCGCTTCGACGCCACCAACGTGGTGGCGGAGCCGCTCGCCAGCGTGGTCACGCCTGTGTCGATGGACCACGTCGAGTTCCTCGGCGACACGGTCGAGAAAATCGCCCGTGAGAAGGCCGGCATCTTCAAGCGCGACCGTCCGGCCTTTCTCGGCCTGCAGGGCGACGCCGCGCTCGACGTGCTGCAGCGCGAGGCGCGCCGCGCCGGGCGGCACCAGCTCGGCCAGCGTGCCCTTGGCGAGGCGCTGCATTCGGCCGGGCCAGTCGGCGGTGGCGATGCCACGCTCGATTGAGGCGGCCTCCAGGCCGGGACTGACGGCGCGCAGCGTCGCCAGCGCCAGCGCCGCGTTGGCGTGCTGGTGGCGGCCGGCAAGCCGGGGCAGCGGAAGGTCGAGCAGGCCGTCCTCGTCCTCGAACAGCAGGCGGCCGTGCTCC
>CAXTQM010000075.1:0-9209 GCA_964246205.1 uncultured Beijerinckiaceae bacterium
CTTGATCGGCGACTACGTCGCCAGCGGCAACCCGATCTACAATGCGGCCGGCTTCACCTACGGCGCCATCGAGAGCAACCTCGCCAGCTCCGCCGCCTCAGCCGGCCTCGCGCAGCATCTCGCTGGCGCGGCAGCCGACCAGTTCAGCAACTCGCTACTCGACCGGCTCGACGCCATCCGCGGCCTCCCCTACTTGGCCGTGGGCGGCGACGGTCGCCCCAGCCCATGGACGGTCTATGCCTACGGCAGCGCGGTCGGCGGCACCTTCGCGCGGGTGGGCACCCCCGCCAGCTACCAGGGCGACGTCGACGCGACGCTGACCGGCGTCACCGCGGGCGTGGAATATCGCACAAGCCCGGCCCTGCGCTTCGGCGCCGCCTTCAACTACGCCCATTCCGACGCCAACCTGGAGAGCGCGATCGGCGCGCGCAGCCGCATCGACAGCTTCCAGGGCGCCCTCTACCTACGACCGGGAGACGGTGAACAGCCTCTACGGCCAGGGCGGCGCCGAGCTGCGACTCGCCGATCCGACCTTCCTCCTCATCGATCCCTTCGTCACCGTCACCTACAACCGTCAGTTCGAGCGCGGCACCGCCAATCGGCACGAGCTGCTTGCGCCAGATGTCGAAGGCCGCGGAGCGGCGCTGGAGCGAACCAAGTCACGACACGCTCGATGCTCGGCGCGATGATCCATGAGACGGGCGGGATGCTCATTGAGCTCGGTCGATAACGGGTGTTTGGTTCCGGACAGGCGAAATAGATTTTTCTCGCCGATGCGGCGATCGCGGCGGCAGACCAGTCGACCCAAGACGTCATCTTGGTCGTCGACAATATCTCGAGCGAGAGCAGGGCGTTTTCGGCGGACCCGCCCATCGTTATCGACAAGGTGAATTCGTTCTACCCTTTCCTCTGGACGAAAGAGGGTCGGCACGGTCAGGGCGATCTGCGGCTCGTGGACGCTGACGTATCTGAAGTTCCGGCTCGATCTTATCGGATTTACGGTCGCCGAATGACTCGATCACCTTGATAGTCGGGCCCCGGTGCGCTGAACACCTTGTCTCGGACTTCGCCGGTCGGCCGCACCAGTCTCGCCCTCACGTTAGGGCACACCCTCGCTCGCCGCACGTTCCAGCCCTTTTTGGATCCGCGCCCGATCGCCGGATGGTAGAACGCAAGCGCCGTCTCGACTTCCGGCACGGATTTCGGGCGTCATCCCGTGGATTCGGTAGATCTCGCCCGACCAGCTGAGGACGGGACTGGGTAACCGAGGCGCCTGTGACCAACGTGCGCGACCTGTTCGGCCATCTCGAGCCGCTCGACGGCGTTGTTCCTTGCGGAAAGTGTCGCGGACAACGCAGCCTCCTTTCGCGAAGCTGACTCTCGACGCGTTTAAAATTTCTGACGTCGTGCACCGAGACGTAGAGCCGACAACCGCGCCGCTCGTATCGATGTCTGGAACGTAAGTGGCCTGCGTCTGCGCGACGGGTCCGTCGGGCTTCGTAATCGATCTGACGAAGGATTGGCGCTCGCCCCGCAGCACACCGACAACGCACAATCTGTTCTCATTAAAGAGGGCCGCGCCGAGTGAATTCGGCATCGTCATGCCGATAAGCGTCGGAGGATCGCGAGCAGACCAGCCGAGGTAGGCGTGGTTGGCGAAGCGGCAGAAGAGGTCGCGATCCCAATACGCAATTATGCCGGGCAGTGTAGTCTTTCGTCCGACAAATCGAGTTGGAGGATGCATGGATGGGCCTAATGAGGCGTAAAATCTGCGCGGCAAGCGGCGGGCATCGGAGATAGCTTGGCGCCTTCGTCCAGGTCGGGCTTTCCTCAGCAGCGCCCCATCGAACCGCAGCCGGGCCTGCTCTCGCCGCAGTCCGACGATGCCGATGTTTAAGTGGGTTTGATCAAGTCTGTCCCCGGTAAATTGCACAACCTAGCCGAACGGAGGATCGTGGCGGTAGGCGTGGAAGCACCAGCAGCAACGATCAAGGTTATCCGCCGAGCAGCTGCTACGAGGTCCGGCTGAAAGCCTTACACGTTGTAAGTTGTGTATGAGGACGATCCGAGGCAGCATGACGCGTTCGCTCGTTTATGGAGGAACAGCGACATGCAGCACCATCTATGCGAAGTCATCGAGGAAGCGCATCGCCTTCGGGCAGAACTTAGAGGTCATGCCAACGTACGACGTGCTCTGGCAGACGATTACAGGGTGATCTTAAGGGAGAGCAGCAATCGCTTGCGCCTCCTCAAGATGACCGAAGCTCTGATCGTCGCTCATCGGCTGGCCAAGATTGACGACAATGGTCTGACGCTTGATCTTGTAGAAGATGCGCTCCGCCATGTTGGGGGGCGATTGGCTAACGAGGTCTAATCATGGACACGGATGCTGCGTTGGCCATCGGTTTGTCCACGAGAGCTGTTGCTGTCGCGTGCGTGACGATCGCGCGATACTTGCAAGAGCAGGATGCGGGCTTTGCGAACTACGTCAAAGGCTCTCTCGCCAACGCGGCGACCGCTGGCCTCGGTGAGACCGATCTAGTCTTCCTTCGGCTGCTCGTCCGATCTGTAAGCGATTAGGAAGGAGCCAGCCTCGCTAACCCGGCTGCCAATCCGGAAGCAGCCACCATCACGGGTGGCGCGTCTTCGTGCGCGCCTCGGACCAACCATCGTGCCCAAGAGGGAAGAGGGCAGATGGCAGACCTTGATGCCGCAAAACAGGTAAGGGTGATCAGCAGAACGGCCGCCGACACCGCAGCTCCATCAGGACGCTGTAGCAGCCGTGGACCGGGCCGAGACCCGCGGCGAAGACCCACCCCTGCGCTTCGTAGCCCACTCGGTCTGCGTGGCGCACGAAGCGGATTCAGCGGATCTCGCCAATCCCCCGTTGTCAGGAAGCTCTCGCCGCTCGCCTCCAGCACCGCCGTCTTGACCGTGAAGCTCTGCCATCGGATCACTGCCACGTCGACGTAGGCCGGGCTGAGCTCGAGCGCGTGGACGCAGCGCCCGGTCATCTCGCCGGCGATGATCGTGTACCCGAGCCGGTGAAGGGATCGTACACGGCCCGCCCGGGCGAGGAGTTGTTGGCGATCGGCCGCCGATCAGTCGGGACAAGGACGACGGACCAGGCGGCGAGCGGAGCATGGAGCGCATCCATGCCGATCACCAGGAGTGAGACCGCCCAGATCCGCACAGGCAACGACGTCGTCCGCGTGCGCCAACTGGTGCGGGCACGGGCGGTCGAAATCGGCATGGGGCTCGTCGATCAGACAAAAATCGTCACGGCGGCGAGCGAGATCGCACGCAACACGCTGGACTACCGCGGTGGCGGCACCGTCCTCGTCGAGCTGGAGCAGGTCGGCGCGCGTCGCGCCGTGCGCCTGACCTTCGAGGACCAGGGTCCTGGCATCGTCGACGTCGAGCGCGCGATGGGCGACCATTTCACCACCGGCGGCGGTCTCGGCTTGGGTTTGGGCGGAGCCAAGCGGCTCAGCAACGAGTTCGAGATCTCGTCAACCCCGGGGCTGGGGACGCGCGTCATGCTGGCGAGATGGAAATGATCACCGCAGTTCTGCCCATCCGCGAAGCGAGCCAGGTCGCCGACGCGCGCCGCCGCGCCGTGGACCGAGCGCACAGTCTCTCCTTGCGCGAATTGCCAACGGGACAGCTCTCGATCATCGTCACCGAGCTCGCGACCAATCTCGTTAAGTTCGCGCGCGATGGCGTGTTGCTGCTCGACACCTACGAAGATGCGGATGGAGAGGGCATCCAGGTGCTTTCCCTCGACAAAGGGCCTGGTATGAGCAGCGTCGCCCGTTGCCTGGAGGATGGCTTCTCCACCGCCGGCAGCGCTGGCACGGGGCTCGGCGCGGTGCGCCGGCTCGCCAACAGTTTCGCGATCGACTCCTGGCCGAGCGGCACTGCCGTCATGGCGCGGGTCGGAACGCGGAAGACGGCACCGCCGATGTTTCCGACCTGGGGCAAGCTCGAGATTCCCCTCAAAGGCGAAGCAAGCTGCGGCGATGCGATCTGCGCGCGCAAGCACGCGAGCGGCTGGACCGTTCTGGTCGCTGACGGCCTCGGCCACGGTCCTATGGCGGCGGAAGCCTCCGTCGAGGCGGTACGACAGTTCCTGCACGTCGAAGAGGCCTCGCCAGGCGAGATCATCGAGCGCATCCACGCCGGCCTCCGTCATACCCGTGGCGCGGCGGTCGCGTCGGCGAGGTACGACGAGGCGCGAGCTATCCTCGCCTTCACCGGGATCGGGAACATTGCCGGGTCGATCGTCACGGGTAGCAAGCACCACCACCTCGTCTCTCTGGCGGGCACGGCCGGCCATAACGCGCGCAAGATCACGACGTTCGAGTATGAATTCGCGCCGGGCAGCCTGCTCGTCATGCATTCCGACGGTATCTCCGGCACCTGGTCCCTCGGCGCCATGCCCGGGCTAGCCGCCGCCCATCCCGCGCTCGTCGCAGGCGTCCTGTTCCGCGATCACTCGCGCGCTCGCGACGACGCCTCCGTGATCGTCGTCAGAAGCGGTACGGTAACGTGACGAGGAACGACGCCGATCCGCAATGGCCGATCGTCACCCTTCCGCTCGAGATGGAGGACGATATCGTTCATGCTCGTCAATGCGACCGGATCGTGGCCCAGCATCTCGGCTTTGCCGGGCAGGATCAAACCCGGATCGCCACGGCGCTGTCCGAGATCGCACGCAATGCGCTTAGCTACGCCCGCAGCGGCAAGATCCATGACCCTGAACGAACTGGCTCGTCGGGCCGGGATGTCGCGTTCCCCATTCGCGAGACGCTTCCGGGAGCGGGTCGGCGAGACTCCGATTGCTTATCTCACCGCTGGCGGATGTTGCTGGCAGCCGAGCGGCTCACGGAGGGAGGCTAACCCTCTGGCGGAGGCGGCCCGATCGCTGGGTTATGGGTCCGAAAAACGCTTTAAACACGGCGTTCAAGCGAGTGATGGGCTGCCCACCGCGACGCTACGCCCGCCACGAAGCGGGCTACTCGGCTCTGTGCTAATAAGGGCCCAGCGCCGGTCCGCTTGCGAAGGACGCGACCGCTCCTTGCGAAAAGGCTCGTGCGCTATACGCGTCGCCCGTTGTTCAATCCTCGATGCGTTCGTGTGCATCGGCCTTCCCTTTGATCCAGTAGCCCGCAGCCTTCGTCCATCCCCGTGGATGCTGCCGGGCTTCGGGGACGTAGGTGCGCAGCGCCCGGGCGACGTCGGCTGCTGCCGCGATCCACACGAAGCCTTCGCCGAACGGAAAGGATTGGGCCTGCAAGGCCTCTTGCAGCAGGGCCGCGTCGTCGTTCGTGGTCTCCCGGGTCACCCAGACCGGCGTCCATAGAGCCTCTGTTTGGAACCGCTGGGCTTCGGCATTGCTGTCTACGACGACGACCGTTGTGACCGGTACTCCGGACCCTGCTTCCTCAATCCATCGCCCGATTGCCGGCAAAGCCGTTTCGTCGCCGACGAACAAGTACCAGTCGAAGTCGTTAGGGGATCATGGCAGACCCGCGCGGACCGCCGATCTCCAACGTGTCTCCGACGCTCGCGGTCATCGCCCAAGCTGTTGCTGGGCCGGCCTCGTGCAGGGCGAAGTCGATGACCAGACAGCCTTGCCGCGCGTCGAAATTACGGGGCGTGTAGTCGCGCATCCAGGAAGAGTCCTCTGCCTCGCTGCTCCGGAAGAACAGTTTGACGTGATCGTCCGGCGAGGCGCTGACGAAGTCGTGCAGAGCAGATGAAGTGAAGCTGACCCGGCGCATACGTAGGGTCAGCTGCTCGACTGATGTGACCGTCACGCTTCGACGCCGCGCGTCATGGCGTATGCGCTCGATACGATGTCGTTCCATTCGAGCCGTCCTTTGCATGCTTGCAATTGCGCGAAGTCGACCGGCGGTTCCTGACCGGCCGGCCGCGCGCCCAAGGTCGTCATCACGGCTGTGGCCGCCTGGCGACATCGATGATGGTCGTTGTGGTCAGCCGCTTGACGCACCGCTCTTCATCCGCTCCAGCTTGGCGAGCGTGAAGGTTTCGTCGGCGCGGCCGAAGCCACCGTCGACGACCTCGTCGACGAGCACCATCGTATAGGGCCGCACGGCCTCGCCGAAGTAGCTCGCGAACATGTCCGTGGTCTTGTGAATGATCTCCTCCTTCTGCTCGGCGCTGAGCATGCCTTGCGGGAACTTGTAGTTGGCGAAGGGCATCGTGATCTCCGTTGGTGTGTTGTGGGGTGAGGCGATCCCCGGAGAGCCTCGAACGGCCGCTTCTCGTGGGCGACCGTACCGTCAAGCCTTGGCGGCTATGCCGTTAGGCCTTGGGGGTTGGGTGCAGCAGGTCGGCGAAGCCGATCCGGTGCAGGAACTCGGTGCGCACGCGGTCGATCACCGCGTAGGATACCGACGCGCCGTCGCTCGCGGGATCGACGACGACGCGGAACGGGCGCCGGCCGAATGGTGCATCGACGATCCGCCTCACCGCGCGGGCGACCTCCTGGGGATCGGCATCGTCCGGCACCGTGCCGGCGAGCGCGTCCATCAGGCGTTCGGCGAAGCGCTCCGGCCAGCGGCGCGCGTAGGCCTCGGCGCAGGTCGTGTCCGCCGGCGCGCCGGCGCTGGCAAAATGGTTGGTGCCGGTGGTGAAGGCGCCAGGCACGACGATCGAGGTCTCGATGCCGAGCGGCGCCAGCTCGCGGGCGTAGGTCACCGCCAGAGCGTCCATGCCGGCCTTCGCGGCGAAGTACGGGCCGAGCAGCGGCGGCACGCCGCCAGCCACGCTGCTGGAGCCGATCCACACGAGAAGGCCGCGACCCGCGCCGCGCATGTGCGGCAGCGCCGCCCGGTTGACGCGCTGGCAGCCCAGCACGTTGACATCGTAGAGCTGCGCGAGCTGCTCGGGGGTGAACGCCTCGCTCGGCCCGGTGACCATGTGGCCGGCGTTTTGGACAAGCACGTCCAGGCGACCATGCGCGGCGATGATCGTCGCGACGGCGGTGCTTACCGAGGCGTCCGATTGCACGTCGAGCTCGACGGTCCGCAAATCGACGCCGTGGTCCGCGGCGTAGGCGGCGACCTCCTGCACCTGATGGGCGTTGTCGCCCGACAGGCCGCGCATGGAGGCGTAGGCGGTGTGGCCGGCGCCGGCGAGCGCGTTGGCGATCATGCGACCGAGGCCGCTGGAAGCGCCGGTGACGAGGACGACCTGTTTCATCGTAGCTTGGGTCATGTCGAACTCCTTCGTGAAAGGCCTACTCAGATGACGCCGCCGTTGGCGCGCAGCACCTGGCCGTTGACCCAGCCGCCGTCGGGTCCGACCAGGAAGGCAACCACGCGGGCGATGTCTTCCGGCTCGCCAAGGCGGCCTAGCGGGATCATCTTGGTGACCTGCGCAACTTGGTCCTCCGACTTGTCGCCGAGGAACAGCTCGGTCGAAATCGGGCCGGGCGCCACCACGTTCACGGTGATGCCGCGCTTGCCGAGCTCCTTGGCGAGGATGTGGCTCATCGCCTCCACCCCGGCCTTGGTCGCGGCGTAGATCGCGTAGGTCGGCTGGTAGAGCCCGACGACACTCGACGAGAAGCTGACGATCCGCCCGTTGTCGCGCAGGCGCCGGGCAGCCTCGCGCAGGCCGTTGAACGTGCCTTTCAGGTTGATCGCGACGTGGCGGTCGAAGAGGGCGTCGTCGCTCTCGGCGAGCGGCTTCAGCTTCATGATCCCGGCGTTGTTGACCAGCACGTCGACCCCGCCGAACGCCTCCGTCGCGTGGTCGAACAGCGTGGCCACCGCCGCCGGGTCGCTCACGTCGGCCTGCACGGCGACCGCCCGACCGCCGGCGGCGGTGATCCTGGCGGCGAGCGCCTGCGCCGCCTCGGCGCCGCTCGCGTAGTTGATGACGACGGCGAAGCCGTCCCGGGCAAGTCGTTCGGCCACCGCCGCGCCGATACCCTTCGATGAGCCTGTGACGATGGCGGAGCGTTGCGTGTCGGCCATGAGCGTTCTCCTTATGCCCACGACAGATACACAGACCCATTGATGTTATTTAGAGGTACGTATTCGTACGCACTAAACGAGGATCTGGAACAATCGTGGATAGGATCGACGCCATGCAGGCCTTCACCCGCGTGGTGGAGCGCCGGAGCTTCGCGCAGGCGGCGCACGACCTCGTGCTGCCGCGCTCGCGCGTGTCCGAGGCGGTCCAGACCCTCGAACGCCACCTCGGCGTCCGCCTGCTGGCGCGTACGACCCGCAAGGTCACGCCCACAGCGGAGGGCGAGGACTACTATCGCCGCTGTCTGGCGATCCTTTCCGCCATCGACGATGCCGACGCGGCGGTCACGCGAACGGTGCCGGCCGGACCGTTGCGCATCGACGTCCACGGCAGCTTCGCACGGCGTTTCCTCCTGCCCGGCGTGCCGGACTTCCTTGAACGCCACCCGAACATCCAGCTGCACATCGGCGAAGGCGACCGGCTCGTCGACCTGGTCGGCGAGGGTATCGACTGCGTTATCCGCGTCGGCGCGCCGGTTGACAGCGGGCTAGTCGGCCGCAAGCTCGGCGTGCTTGCCGAAGGCACCTTCGCCAGCCCTGCCTATCTCGCTCGACACGGCGTCCCGGCCTCGCCCGACGACCTCGAAGGCCATCGCATGATCGGTTTCGTGTCCTCGGCGACGCGGGCGCTGATCCCGCTCGAGTTCCAGATCGAGGGCGGCGTGCGGAGAGTGTCTCTCCCCGTCGCCGCCACCGTGACGGCTGCCACCACGAACGCATGCCTGGCCGAGCTCGGACTGGGGCTGATCCAGGTGCCGCGCTACCGCGTCGCGCGTGAGCTTGCGGCGGGCACGCTGGTCGAGGTGCTGGCGAACCATCCGCCGACGCCGAGCCCCGTGTACCTGCTCTATGTCGAGGGTCGACAGCTGTCGCCACGCGTGCGCCTCTTCATTGAATGGGCCTCGGCAGAGATCGCCGCATGGCTCGCCGAAGCGTAACAGGCCGGATCACGGCCAGCTGCGGCCATGAACAAACGGCCGCTGTCGGGCAAATGCCGCTTTGTTTGAGAGGGGTCTGAACTAGCGCGAAGCAGACCGACTGCTCCCGCCCTGTGCAGCGTAGGAGAACATAGTCGTGCGACAGCGTAGTCGATAGGGATCGTGCGAGAGAATGTTGTGTTTCAGCGCCCTTCCCTCCGCCAGC
>CAXTQM010000076.1:0-9079 GCA_964246205.1 uncultured Beijerinckiaceae bacterium
CTTGTACGACGCGCGACGGCACCGGCGCCCGGGTCGAGCGGGTGCGCACGTGACAATTCAACGTCTCTGGCAGGCGGCCGTCGCCGAGCCAGTTCACGTCGCGCAGCGCCAGCCGCGCCGTGCGCAGGGCCTCGCGCGGCCCCACCACCACCTGTGCGCGGCGGGCGTCCACGCGCAACACGTAGAGCGGTGCTTCGTGGCCGCCGAGCGCCAGGCCGCGGCGCTGGCCGACGGTGAAGCCGGTGATGCCCTCATGGCGCCCGAGCACGCGGCCGGCCCCGTCCACGATGTCGCCGGGGCGCACCGCTTCCGGCATCATCTTGGCGACGAGGTCGGAGTAGCGGCCCGAAGGCACGAAGCAGATGTCCTGGCTGTCGGGCTTGTCCGCGTTCACCAACCCGTGCTTCCGGGCGAGGTCGCGCACCGTCGTCTTCGGCAGGTCGCCTAGCGGGAAGCGCACGAACGCGAGCTGTTCGGGCGTGATGCCGAAGAGGAAATAGCTCTGGTCGCGGCTCGCGTCCGCGGCGCGGTGCAACGCGCGGCCGCCGCCGGGCAGGGCGCGGGTCGCGCAATAATGCCCGGTGGCGAGCGCATCGGCGCCGAGGTCGCGGGCGGTCCCGAGCAGGTCGGTGAACTTCACCTTGTCGTTGCAGGAGGCGCAGGGGATCGGCGTCTCGCCGGAAGCATAGGCGGCGGCGAAGGGCGCGATGACCTGCTCGCGGAAGCGCGCCTCGTAGTCGAGCACGTAATGCGGGATGCCGAGCCGGGCCGCCACGGCGCGGGCGTCGCCGATGTCGCGACCGGCACAGCACGATCCCGAGCGCGCCTGGGTGCCGCGGTCGTCGTAGAGCCGCAGCGTCACGCCGACGACGTCGTAGCCCTCGGCATGGAGCAGCGCGGCGACGACCGACGAGTCGACGCCGCCGGACATGGCGACGACGACCCGGGTCTCGCCGGGCGGCTTGGGGATGTCGAGAGAGTTCAAAGGTTCGACCGGGAGCGCGTGGCGATCACATATCGGCCCACGCCCGTGCGGCGCAAGGCGACGGTTCAGCCGGGGTAGGATGCGATCTCGATGAGGTTGCCATCGGGGTCGCGGCAGTACACCGAGCGGATCGGCCCGCGCGCGCCCTGCTTGGTCGTCGGCCCTTCCTCGACCGCGATCCCCAGGTCGCCGAGATGCGCCACCACCGCCTCGGGCTCAACGTCGGTGAGGAAGCAGAGGTCGTCGCTGCCGGGCTGAGGGCGCGCGCCGGTGAACCATTCGATGGTGCTGGTCGCGATCGGCCTGAGGTTGATCTTCTGCGACCCGAAGTGGATCGCGGTGCGCTTGGGCTTGCCCGGCGCCGGCGCCACATCCTCGCGGGTCACGCCAAGCACGCGGCCGTACCAGTCGGCCGAGACTTCGACGTCGCCGACGTTGAGGACGACGTGGTCGATCGCGGTGACGGTCAGCGGCACGGGGCATGCTCTTCAACGATTGCGTGAGACGCCAGCGCGAGAACGCGGGCCACGAAAAAAGCCGGCCATGGCGGCCGGCTCGGTCATCGTCCCACGGCGGTATCAGGCCTGACGGCGCTCGGGCTCGTCGTCCGCCGTAGTGGCGCTGCCGGAACCGCGGCGGGCGCCGCCACGCTTGGTCATGATGTCGGCAAGTGCGCGGGCGCCGCGAGCGGCGGACGATGCGGCGAGGCGAGCCTTCTCGGCCTCGATCTTGCGCTGCTTCTCGGCCTCTTCGGCCTCGCGAACGCGACGCTCTTCCTCTTCGCGGGCGCGACGCTCGGCGGCGAGCCTCGCCTCCTCCTCGGCGCGAATGGCGGAGAGGCGGGCTTCCTCGACGCGGCGGGCTTCTTCCTTGATGGCGAGGCGCTTGTTGCGGGCCTCGACCAACGTGCGATGCTCGGCGGCCTTCGCCTCGGATTCCGGGCTCGAAAGCCGCTCCTGCATCTTCTTGACCAATTCAAGACGCTTGTTCACGGCGGATTCGCGCCGCTCGGCGAAGCCGACGTCCAAGTTACGAGCCAAACGGTAAACCTTTTGAAGTTGTCGGGACACTGGCTACATGGGAAGCAGCCTGCGCGATTGCTATGCCGTGAAGCCCGGCATTCCGCAAGATGCCGCCCTCTCGCGCACGGCCATTTGACGGAGCAGCCCTCGGTTTTTAGGGTGCCGCAGCCCGTGCGCCACAGGGCTCGGCCCATCGGGCGCCGCCTCCTCCACATCGGACCACCCATGACAGGCGCCGCCGCCCCGGCCGTTTACGATCCCGCGATCCTCGCCTCGGCCAAGGCCTGGCCGCTTGAGGAGGCTCGCAAGATCGTCGCCCGCGTCGAGCGCACCGGGCAGCGCCAGGTACTGTTCGAGACCGGCTACGGCCCTTCCGGCTTGCCGCACATCGGCACCTTCGGCGAGGTCGCCCGCACCGCGATGGTGCGCCACGCCTTCCGCGTCCTCACCGAGGACCGCATCCCGACGCGGCTGCTGGCCTTCTCCGACGACATGGACGGCCTGCGCAAGGTACCCGACAACGTGCCCAACAAGGCGCTGCTCGAAGCCAACCTCGACAGGCCGCTGACGCGGGTCCCCGACCCGTTCGGCACGCACGAGAGCTTCGGCGCCCACAACAACGCGCGGCTGCGCGCCTTCCTCGATCGCTTCGGCTTCGACTACGAGTTCGCCTCGGCCACCGAGTACTACACCTCGGGCCGCTTCGACGCCGCGCTGCTGGCCATGCTGCGGAACTATGAGGCCGTCATGGCGATCATGCTGCCGACCTTCCGCGAGGAGCGGGCGGCGACCTATTCGCCATTCCTGCCGATCCACCCCGAGACCGGCCACGTGCTGCAGGTGCCGCTCGAAGGCCACGACGCGGCGGCCGGCACCATCGACTGGCGCGATCCCGCCACCGGCGAGCTGCGCACCACGTCGGTCACCGGCGGCCACGCCAAGCTGCAGTGGAAGCCGGATTGGGCGATGCGCTGGTATGCGCTGGGCGTCGACTACGAGATGGCCGGCAAGGACCTCATCGACTCGGTGAAGCTCTCGGCGGAGATCACGCGCGCGCTCGGCGGCACTCCGCCCGAGGGCTTCAACTACGAGCTGTTCCTCGACGAGCAGGGCCGCAAGATCTCCAAGAGCAAGGGCAACGGCCTGACCATCGACGAGTGGCTGACCTACGCCAGCCCCGAGAGCCTGGCGCTGTTCATGTACCAGCGGCCGAAGGAAGCGAAGAAGCTGCACTTCGACGTCATCCCGCGCAACGTCGACGAATACCTCGGCTGCCTCGAGGCGGCGCGCAAGCAGGAGGCTGGCGGCGACGGCAAGGGGCTGGTCGGCAACCCGGCCTGGCACATGCACGGCGGTGCGCCGCCGCCGCCCGAGATGCTGGTGTCGACGGCGGGCACGACGGCGGTGTCCTTCGCCATGCTGCTCAACCTCGCCACCGTGGCCAACAGTGATGACCCGGCGGTGCTGTGGGGCTTCCTGCGGCGCTACGCGCCCGACGTGTCTCAGGAGACGCACCCGCGGCTCGACGCGCTGGTCGGCTACGCGGTGGCCTTCTACCGCGACTTCGTCGCGCCGGCGAAGAACTACCGCGCGCCCGACGACGTCGAGCGCGAGGCGCTGGTCGGGCTCGACGCGGCGCTGGCGCAGCTGCCGCCGGACGCCTCGGCCGAGGCGATCCAGGCGGCGCTCTACGACATCGGCCGCGCCGTCCCGCGCTACCAGAACCTCGCCACCAAGGGCGCCACGCCCGAGCGGCCGGGCGTCAGCAACGACTTCTTCGCAATGCTTTACCAGGTGCTGCTCGGCGAGGAGAAAGGCCCTCGTTTCGGCTCCTTCGTCGGGCTTTACGGGCTACCCGAATCCCGTGCGCTGATCGCCAAAGCATTGGCGGGCGATTTGTTACCACAGTCTTGATGTATGAAATTGTTTGTATCTATTGACACACCTCTGAGGTATCGAAGAGGAGCTGGCAAGCATCGATCGTCCAGGTGACGGCTCGGCCGCACCGCACCCGTCGCTCATCCCAGTCGGAGGCGATCATGTCCTGCGCGCTGGTCAAGAAGCTCGGGGCCTTCGTCGACCTAACGGGCGCGGAGGTCTCCGCTCTCGAGAAAGCTTCGTCGCGGCCGCGGCGGATCGAGGCCCGCGCCGACGTGATCCGCGAAGGCGATGTGCCGACCGACGTGCATCTCGTCACCAGCGGACTGGCCTGCCGCTACAAGCTGCTCGCCGATGGCCGCCGTCAGATCGTAGCCTACCTGATCCCAGGCGATTTCTGCGACTTCAACGTCTTCATCCTGGCGCGCATGGATCACTCGATCGCGGCGATCTCGGCGGTGCAGATGGTTTGGCTTCCATTCGAACAGATGACGGAGCTCCTCGGCCATGCCGGCATCGTGCGCGCGATGTGGCTGGCCACGCTCGTCGACGAGGCGACGCTGCGCGAATGGATCACCAACCTCGGGCAGCGCAACGCCGAGCACAGGCTGGCGCACCTCTTCTGTGAGCTCTACCTGCGCATGAAGATCGTGGGGCTCGTCGATGGCAACGAGTTCGAGCTGCCGGTGACCCAGACCGAGCTCGGCGACACGCTCGGCCTCTCCACCGTCCACGTCAATCGCTCGCTGCAATTGCTCAGGGCCGCCCAACTCGTACGGTTCAAGGACAAGCGGCTCGTGATCCAGGACATGGTCGGCCTGAAGCGGATGAGCGGCTTCCGCGACAACTACCTCCACCTGCGCGTCGCTTAGGCGAAGGGCTTCCATGACCTTGTGGCTGCGAGTGGCGGGGAACATCGAGGCCGCTGATCGCGACGATGAGGACGCTCTCAGTCCGCCTGCACCCGCGCCCGTCCGTCCTGCTGCGGGTCGGCCTCGGCCGAGCCCTCGGGCATCAGCGACGCCTTGATGCTGCGGACGTGGTCGGCGATATGCGTCATCACGGCTCGGATGCGAGAAGTGTCGCGGTTGTCGCGGTGAACCACCAGCCAGATACCGGTGGTCGGCGCGGGAGCCGGCGGTACGAGGCGGACGAGACCCGCTTCGTCGTCGGCCCGGAAGCGGGCGAGGCAGGCAAGGCCTGCGCCTTGGATCGCGGCGGAGACCGCCGCTTCATGGCTGCTGGTGCGGAAGGCGATCCGGGCGCGCGGCGTGAGATCGGCCAGCCATTTGAATTGCGGTGCATCCTGGATGTCGTCGAGCTGCGCGACTAGCTGGTGTCCGGAGCAGCCGTCCGCGACGTCGAGCTCGCCGTGCCGGTCGAGGTATCCCTGGCTGGCGTACAGGCCGAAAGCCATGCTGCCGATGCGGCGGACAACAAGATCGTGCTGGTTGGGTTGGCTCAAGCGAACGGAAAGCTCGGCTTCGCGCATCGACAGGCTGAGTTCTCGCGGATCCGGGATCAGCTCGACGAGGATGTCGGCGTGCTGCCGCTGCAGGGCGGCGAAGCAGGGCGCCAGGATGTGCGCCGCCATCGTCTCCGCGCAGGTGACGCGGACGGTACCCGACAGACGCGCGTCTCGGCCGCTGACGGTCCGCTCCAGCGATTGAGCCTCGTTCTCCAGACGCTCGGCTTTCTCGCGGACGTCCGCACCAGCCAGAGTCAGCACGTAGCCGTCCGGCGTTCTGTCGAGCAGCCTGACGCCGAGAGAGGCTTCCAAGGCAGCGAGGCGGCGGCCGACAGTCGGCTGCGAGACGCGGAGTTCCTTCGCCGCCGCCGACAAGCTTCCGTGTCGGGTCACGGAGAGAAAGAAGCGGATATCGTCCCAATCGAGCATCTGCGCCAGCGTCACCGTCCCGGCGGCCATGTGCCGCTACGACGTAAGGCCCAGCCTAACAGGCTGACATAGCAAAGGCTATCGTCTTACACTTTTGATATATGTCGCCAGCGATCAGGTGCGCGTGAAAAGGGCTTGGAGCCGATCCTCCTCCTCCTTCTGCCGCGTTATGTTTATGAAGGAGGCGAAATGCTGCTCGACATCGCCCTCCGCGTTCCGAACCGGCGTGATGAACACGATCAGCCAGACCTCGCTGCCGTCCTTGCAGCGGTAGCGGACCAGAGGCTCCAGGTCGCGCCCTCCCTCGAAGGACGTCTGGATCTCGACCAGCATCTCGGGATCGGTGCCGCGCTTCATGAGGAAGTCGAAGCTCTGCCCCATGACCTCGTGCTCGTCGTAGCCGGTCAGCGAGAGGAACGCCTGGTTGGCGTAGATGATTGGGTGATCCGCCGCCTTGGCATCGGTGAACACCATCGGCATTCGCGTGGTGTCTGCCGCCGTCACGAACGGTCCGAGCGCAGCGCGGAACTCCGCAACCTCGGCTTCGGCGCGCTTCTGCTGGTCTGTCTTCAGAATGTCTCGAGACAAGGAATAGTCCGACCCGCTTGGCCGACTAGGCGTTCGTGCTGTGCGATCAGCCTGTCGAGCTTGGCCTGCATGAGTACGCGTACCTCTTGCATTCTCTGGTTCATCGGTCCCGTGCTGCTTTCCACGACGCTTCGCTGGTGCGTGAGACGCTTCTGAGCCTGAAAAACCATCCTGCGAGAGACGGCGATCTCGACCAAGCCGACCATGAGCGGGCTGTTCCTGTGACACGAACCTCTGCGACCATGATCTATTCATATCCGGCTTTTCAACAAGATATTCGTCTGCAAAGCGCAGAGCAAATATACAAATCCTTTTGATCGCTCGCCTTACTAATGTGCCAAAACGGGGCGGCGACCGTTCGTGTGTCGCTCTCTCAGCGTTCAAAAGGTGCGCGATGACGGCCGAATGTCTCTTCGAGGCGTATAGCAAACAAGTCTGCTTGATAGTCGAATGGATGTCGGAGGATCGTAGGTCCTCGACTGAAGATAGAAGCTTTAAGTTAAAGACCGCCTGCGAACAAGCCGTCGTGGATTTGAGCCGAGACCTTCAAGAGCTCACGAGACTGCAAGTAGTTCTCACGAACACGTTCGACGGATTGCCTATGTCGCGTCAAAGTGCTCGCCAGGCGGAAACGTACGATCAGAGAGTGAAGTCTCTAATTTAGGGTATCCAACAACGACGTCATTTGTGTACTACGGAAGTTCGATCCGCGCGTTCCGCCACGGCAAATCATTAAGGATTTGATGGGATGACGGCAACGACTGAGTTGCTTCGTAAGCAGCATGCCCTGCTATGGCACATAAAACCGTGGAAGACTTCGTCACTGCCGGATCGTCGACCCACTCCCTAAAAGCGAGCATCCTGAGAACGGTTTCGAAGAACGTCTTCCCGCTGGAAGACGAGATGCATCGCTTTCGCGATGCTCGTCGCCGTTTGGATGAAACGCTTCGGTCCGGCGCTCGCGGACCCTCAAGGCGCGACTGTGGCATCTAACCTAGCCCGCAAACTCATCAAAACATCAGCCATCTGCACGGCTCCGGTGCGGGTCCGTCTCAAGCGATGGCCGTCAAACGTTCCGCAGAATGCACGCTTCTCTGCAGCGGCACCGGCTCGTCCATGAGAAGCGTGAACGTCAGCAGGGTCACGCCGTCGGTATCGCAAACGGTCAGCTTGAGTTCGTCCTCGTGTGGCAGAGCCACGGCATAATCTCTCAGCGTGTCACCAAGAAAGCGAAACGCTTCCGTCTTCGCGGCCTTGAGACTGTCCAGTTCGACCCCTTCGTCGTCCGTGGAGCCCCTTTCGGCGGAAAGGCGAAAGAAGAAGCGCATACGCAAGCCCTCCTATTAAAGTCCTGCAATCATAAAGCGGAACGGTTTGCGAGGTATCATCCCGGCCACCCTCGTTTCCGAATAGTTGCTATACAATCGCGGGGCGCGGGATGCGAGCGTTCCGAAGCCCGATTGCTTCAAACCCGCTCCGCATCGAACTGCTCAGGGGCGAAATAGATTGGTCAATGAGAAATCGTCGGCCCTTATAGAGCAGGATGCTTCAAAGAACTTTGGCGCCGCCATGAGCGATGAAGTCCCCTCCTGTTGCCGATGTCGGCAAACGGCCCTTCCGAAACAACCTTGTCGCGGTACGCGACGATGGCGGCATTTTTGTCGGGATATCGTGACATCGTCCGGTGTCTTTGTCGAGTATCCTTACTTTGGTCGGGCGTTTCGTCAGGTCCCGCGACGTCACAGGCGTTGCGATCCATCTGCTTTGCCAAAGATTTACGCAAACCGCACTATCGGCTATTCTACCTAGACGCTGTCGCGGTGGAGATCAAGCCGGCTGCGTGCGATGGAAGAACCCATGACAGACGGTCTCCTACCCGACGAACCCGGCCAAACCGAAGGTTTGGGCAAGCTCTTCGCCGACCAGGCCGCCGCGGCGGCGCCGGCCAAGAATCCAACCAAGCCGGAGGCCTACCGCGTGCTCGCGCGAAAGTACCGGCCCGCCTCGTTCGACGACCTCGTCGGGCAGGACGCCATGGTGCGGACCCTGTCCAACGCCTTTGAACTCGATCGCATCCACCAGGCCTACATGCTGACCGGGGTCCGCGGCGTGGGCAAGACCACCACGGCGCGCATCCTGGCGAGGGCGTTCAACTATCAGACCGACACGATCATCAAGCCGACGATCCACATGCCGGCGCACGGGATGCACTGCCAGGCGATCATCGAGAGCCGCCACGTCGACGTCATCGAGATGGACGCGGCGAGCCATACCGGTATCGACGACGTCCGCGAGATCATCGAGGGCGCCCGCTACCGCCCGGTGATGGCGCGCACTAAGATCTACATAATCGACGAGGTGCACATGCTCTCGAAGCAGGCCTTCAACGGACTGCTGAAGACGCTGGAAGAGCCGCCGGACCACGTCAAGTTCCTGTTCGCCACCACCGAGATCGAGAAGGTGCCGGTGACGGTGCGCTCCCGCACCCAGCGCTTCGACCTGCGCCGGATCGAGCCGCAGGTGATGGTGGCCCACCTCGCCCGCATTTGCGCCCGAGAGAACGTGCCGGTGGAGGAGGAGGCGCTGGCGGTGATCGCCCGCGCCGCCGAGGGCTCGGTCCGCGACGCGCTGAGCCTGCTCGACCAGGCCATCGCGCTGGGGGCAGGCGCCGGGGGGACGCTCGATTCCCCCACCCAGCGCGCCAAGCTG
>CAXTQM010000077.1:0-8816 GCA_964246205.1 uncultured Beijerinckiaceae bacterium
CCCGGCGACTTCGCGCAGGCGCTGATGGCGCTGGAAGCGGTGCTGGAGGTGCAAGGCGCGTCGGGCTCGCGCGCGATGAAGTTTGCCGACCTGCATCGCGGGCCGGGCTCGACGCCCGACATCGAGACGACGCTGAAGCCGGGCGAACTGATCACTGCCATCCACGTGCCCTCGCCCGGCACGCGGCGCTCGCTTTACGTCAAGGTGCGCGACCGTGCCTCCTACCAGTTCGCGCTGGCCTCGGCGGCGGTGGTGCTCGATCTCGATGGCCAGACGGTGCGCCGCGTACGCATCGCGCTCGGCGGCGTCGCCACCGTTCCGTGGCGCGCCAACGAGGCGGAGGCGGCGTTGACGGGCAAGACGCTCGACGAGAGCTCGGCCAGCGCCGCTGCGGAGGTGGCCTTCGCCGGCGCAAAGACCCACGGCGACAATGCCTACAAGGTGCCGCTCGGCAAGGCGACGCTCGTGCGCGCCCTGCTTGAAGCCGCCAAGATGGAAGCCTGATCGATGAGCAATGCAGTCCCCACGCCCAAGGCGAACATGGGCCAGCCGGTCGCTCGCATCGACGGTCGCCTGAAGGTGACCGGCCAGGCGACCTATGCCGCCGACTACGACCTGAAGAACACCGCCTACGCCTTCCTGGTGACCAGCGCGATCGCCAAGGGGACGATCTCGTCCTACGACGACACCGAGGCCCGCAAGGTCGACGGCGTGCTGGAAATCTACTCGCACAAGAACATGGCCGACGCGATCAAACAGGTGCCGTTCAAGTCGAACGGTGGACCGGCCTCGACCTCGATCGTGCCGCTGTCCTCGCCCAAGGTCTGGCATGACGGTCAGATCGTCGCGATGGTCGTCGCCGACCGCTTCGAGGCGGCGCAGGAGGCCGCCTACAGGCTGAAGATCGGCTACGACGAGGAGACGCCGTCGGCGACCTTCGGTTCGCCCGGCGTCACTGTGTTGCCGATCGAAAAGGCCAAGCAGGCTAAGAAGTTCGACAGCCCGAAGGTCGGCGATTTCGCCTCCGGCTTCGCGTCGGCGCAGGTGAAGATCGAGGCCGACTATTCGACGCCGACGCAGCACCACAACGCCATCGAGCTGTTCGCAACAACCTGTTCGTGGGACGGCCCGCAGCTGCTTGTCCACGAGCCGAGCCAGACGGTCAGCGGGCTGCAGCACGGCGCGGCCGAGGAACTGCAGGTCGACCCGAGCCGCGTTCGGGCGCTGAGCCCGTACATCGGCGGCGCATTCGGCGGCAAGGCGACGATAACGCCGCGCACCGCCATCGTTGCCGTGGCGGCGAAGCGGCTCGGCCGTCCGGTCAAGCTGGTTGCGAGCCGCGCTGACGGCTTCACGATCGCGACTTATCGCGCGGAGACGCGTCACCACATTAAGATCGGCGCCAACACCGACGGCACGCTGGTCGCGCTGTCGCACGACGGTTTCGAGGTGACGTCGCGCCCCGACGACTATTCCGTCGGCGGCACCGAGACGACGACGCGTATGTACAAGTGCCCCAACATCACCAGTGCCGTCACGCTGGTGAACGCCGATCGCAACACGCCCGGCTTCATGCGGGCGCCACCCGAGACGCCGTACATGTTTGCGCTGGAATCGGCGATGGACGAGCTGGCTGAGAAGCTCGGCATCGATCCGGTCGAGCTACGCCGCGTCAACGACACCGATCGCGAACCAATCAAGGGCCTGCCGTTTTCGAGCCGTACGGTAATGCCGTGCTTCGACGCGGCGGCGAAAGCCTTTGACTGGTCGCGTCGCAACGCCAAGCCTGGCCAGACCCGCGAGGGCGAGTGGCAGGTCGGCTACGGCTGCGCCCTGGCCTGCTATCCCACCAACATCGCGCCCGCGGCAGCCCGCGTCCGCTTCGAGGCCAACGGGCGGGCACGCGTGGAATTCGCGGGCGCCGAGGTCGGCGTCGGCATCTACACGGTGGCGGCGCAGACGGCGGCGCTCAAGCTCGGCATTCCGGTCGAGAACGTGAAGGTGATATGCGGCGACTCCACCCTGCCGCCCGCTCCGGTTGCTGGCGGCTCCAACCAGACCGCGAGCAATTGCAATGCCATCGCGATGGCCTGCGACGCGATTTGCAAACGCCTCGGCCAAGGCCAGGAGGGCTCTGGACCAGTCAAGCTGCAAGAAGGCCGGCTGGTGTCGGAGGGAGGCGGCTCGGAGGCGATCGGCAAGGCGTTCGAGCGTATCGGCGTCGCGGCGATCGAGGAATATGCCGAATTCCTGCCGGCGGGCGTCAAGCCGGACGCGATGCTGAAGCTTTACAAGGGGTCGACATCGATGAAGAGCGGCGCGGCCGCGCGCGATGGCGTCGATAAGCAGGAATACGCGATGTATGCCTGGGGCGCCCAGTTCGTGGAGGCGCACGTCCACAGCCGTACCCGTGAAGTCCGCGTGCCGCGTCTCGTCGGCGCTTTCGCGGCGGGCCAAGTCGTCAATCCGCGCACCACGCATAGCCAGCTGATGGGTGGCATGATCTGGGGCCTGTCGTCGGGACTGCTCGAGAAGACAGAGATCGACCTCGTCCGCGCGCGTTACACCAACGACAATCTCGCGGAATATCTGCTGCCGGTTGCGGCCGACATCGGTTTGGTCGATGTGATACTTGTGCCGGAAGTCGACAATCAGGTGAACCCGCTCGGCATCAAGGGCGTCGGCGAACTCGGCATCGTCGGCGGCTCCGCGGCGCTTGCCAACGCCGTCTATAATGCCACCGGGACGCGCATCCGGCAGCTGCCGATCCGCATCGAAGCTCTGCTTGGCGCCTGACGATTAGCAAATCGTCAGGTATTGTCCAGCAGAGCATCACGGCGCTGAAACCGGCACGTGAGATGGACTTGAATTTGATCCTTCGGGCTAGGCAGTCGAGTTCGTCGAGTCTTTGCGGATATCAGGAGCTGGGGCATGAAGGAGACGGAGACGCTTCCGATTGGACGACAGCTTTGCTTTGCGGTTTATTCGGCTTCGCATGCCTTCACCCGGGCCTACCGGCAGTTACTCGAGCCGCTCGGCCTGACCTACCCGCAATATCTCGTCATGCTGGTGCTTTGGGAGCGCGACGACATGCGGGTAAAAGATATCGGCGCGCAGCTGTTCCTTGATTCGGGCACGCTCACCCCTTTGCTGAAGCGTCTCGAAAATTTGGGGTTGGTGCGGCGCGTCCGCGTGGCCGAAGACGAGCGTCAGGTTAGCATCGTGCTGACCGCTTCCGGCCGCGCGCTTCAAGCTCAAGCCGCCGGCTTCCCCGACGATCTCATGTGCATGACGAAGCTCGATATGCGGGCCATGGAGGCACTGACCGATCGTCTCGGCGAGGTGCGCGACCATCTTCAGGTCTCCACCGACAACGCGCCGGCAATCACTGCGCTAGCGCCGGCTGCCTGACAAACCCATGAGCAAGGCCGTTACTGCCGCCATCCTCGTGATCGGCGACGAGATCCTGTCTGGGCGCACCAAGGATCGCAACATCGGCACCATCGCCGACCGTTGCACGGAGCTCGGCATCGATCTTTCCGAGGTCCGCATCGTACCCGACGAGCAGGTCGAGATCGTCGCGGCGGTGAACGCGCTTCGGGCGCGCTACACCTACGTCTTCTCAACCGGCGGCATAGGACCGACGCATGACGACATCACCGCGGACGCGATGGCAAAGGCCTTTGGTGTCGGCATCGCCGAGGATCCGCGCGCCATGGCTATGTTGCGCGAGCGCATCAAGCCGGAGGACCTCAATGCCGCCCGCCGCAGGATGGCCCGCATTCCCGATGGGGCTGCTCTGGTCGAGAACAGTGTGTCCAAGGCGCCGGGCTTCTGGATCGGCAATGTCATTGTCATGGCCGGCGTGCCCGCGGTCATGGCGGCGATGCTCGATGCCGTGACGCCCGAGCTCGCCGGCGGCGCGTTGACCCGGGCGCGTGCCATCTCCGCGGACGGGCTGGCCGAGGGCGCCTATGCCGCCGCTTTGACCGAGATCGCCGGCGCTCATCCCGACGTCTCGATCGGCTCGTATCCTTCCTATCAGGATGGTCGCTTCCACAACGAGATCGTGGTGCGTGGCAAGCTGGAGACGGAGGTCGACGCGGCGGCGGCGAAGGTCGAGGCCATGGTCGCCGCCTTGGGATCGCCGGTCGGGTCGCCCTGACGTGGAGGCTGCCGGCGAGGCGCCGACCCGACGCTTTCCCGTGTCTTGGGAGCAATTCCACCGCGATTGCCGGGCGCTCGCTTGGCGGCTGAGCGCGCTCGGGCCGTTCTCCGCCATGGTGACGGTGACACGCGGCGGCCTGGTGCCGGCGGCCATCGTTGCCCGTGAACTGTCGATCCGCGTGATCGAGACCGTGTCGATCGTCTCCTATCGCGACGAGGCGGTGCAGGAGGCGGCGCGCGTGCTGAAGCCGATGGCGGCGCAGTTCGGCGCCGCTGGTGGCGAAGGCGTCCTCGTCGTCGACGATCTCGTCGACACCGGCCAGACGGCGCGCGTCATGCGCGAGCTTCTGCCGAGATCGCACCTTGCCTGCGTCTACGCCAAGCCCGCGGGCAAGCCACTCGTCGACACTTTCGTCACCGAGGTTTCACAGGACACCTGGATCTATTTCCCCTGGGACCTCGGGCTTAGCTTTCAGCAACCCATCGCGGCGAGCAGGGACTGAGTCTCTACCGTCATCAGAGTTTTTTCGGCTGGCGCATGCGGCCGAGCACGGTGGCGGCGAGATCGAACGGGTTGCGCGTGAGGCGGGTATAGGCGCTGAACGGCAGCGTGAAGACGCCGGTGGTGCCGCGCTCGTCGGCATCGTCGCCGCTGGCGTGGAGCCGGCCGGCCGGGTTTCGCGGCGCCTCGTCCTGCTTTGAGGACGACATCATCGCCGGAGCCGCGAAGGCGTCGAAGAGATGCGGCGAGGCCTGCGCCGCCACGCTCAGCATGCGCCCGACACCGCCGACGTAGATGTCGCGGCGAACCTCCGTGGCGGCCGAGAGGATCGCAAGCGCCACCTCGTGTGGCTTGTAGGCCGGCGGCGGCAGCTGCGGCTCGTAGGCCATGTAGTTGCGCGAGCGGCCGGGCAGCGGCGAGTCGATCGCCGCCGGCTTGATCAGCGTCACGTTGATCGGCGCGCTCTCCGCCTCGAGCTCCATGCGGAAAGCGTCGGTGAAGCCGCGGATCGCGTGCTTGCTGGCGCTGTACATGCCCTGCAGGGGAATCGCGAAGTCGCCGGCGATGCTGCCGACGTTGACGATAGTGCCGCCCTTCGCCTTCAAGTGGTTGGCGGCGATCAGCGAGCCGTGGACCGTGCCCCAGAAGTTCACCTCGAACAGCCGCTGGTGATCTTCGTCGCTGACCTCGTCGAGGCGGCCGAAAATCGACTGGCCGGCATTGTTGACCCAGGTGTCGAAGCCGCCGAACGACGTCAGGGCCATGGCAACCAGCGCCTCGAGGTCGGCCTTCTTAGCCACATCGGTCTCCAGAAAGGCCACGCCCGGCGAGAACTCCTCGAGTTCCTTTCGCACTTGCGTGAGGTCGTCGCGGCTGCGCGCCGCCAGCACCAGCCGTGCCTTCTTCTTGGCCGCAGCGCGGGCGGTGGCGAGCCCGATGCCGCTGGTGGCTCCGGTGATGACGATCACCTGATCGCGCAACTTCTTCTGCCCGTGGAACATGTCACCTCGCGGTCGCTGTATGAAATGGCAATGCGTTGCGTCTCTGGACGTTCGAAGCCCTAGTGAAGCAGCAAGGCTCCAGCCCTCCCGACCTCGCGCTAAAGACGCGCATCGAACCGGCGAACAGGATCATGAGCGCCTCTTTCCTCGCCAGAACGACGGATCGAATAGCGGCTTTTCCCGCCGTGGCGATCGCCTTCGTGGTACGCACCTTGCGCCGGCGGAAGCGCCGCGCCGCGGCCGAAGCGCTGCTCGTTCGCAGCCTGCGGCTCTGGCCTCGCAGCCCGCTCCTGCTCCGACATCACGCCTACGGCGCTCATGACGAAGGTCGCCACGAGGAGGCGGCAGAGCGCTGGCGGGCGTTGCTGGTATTAGACCCCGGCTCGCCCTTCGGCCTGTCGGGCCTCGCCGCCAAGCAGCGCGAGTTGGAGCGGCTCGACGAGGCCGACGCGACGATCGCCGAAGCGCTCGCGCTCCATCCCGACCATTCGCTGGTCTTGGGCGAAGCGGCTCGCCTTGCCGACAGGCGATACGATCACCCGGCGGCGCTCGCGCTGTGGCAGCGCCTCCACGATCGGCCGGGCGCGTCGTCGATCTTTCGCCAGCAGCGGGATTGGAACCTCGTCATGCTCGGACGTCTCGACGAGGCGGAGGCCGAGATCGCCGCCGCGCGTCGACTCGCTCCCGAGCACCGAGGCCATCTCGCCAACGCCGCCTCGTTGCGCATGGCGCAAGGGCAATGGCAGGACGCGATAGAGCTCCTCCGCGATTTTCGCACGCGTTACCCCGACGACATCGTGGGACGCGAGCTGATGGGCCAGGCGCTCGAAGGCGCGGCCTTCGCGGCCGCCGAGGCGAGCGGCAAGCGGCGTAAGCCCGTGGACATCGAGCGCGTGGAGGACGATGCCATCCGCTCGCTCCTTCTCGGCTTCGAGAGCCTCGGCGCCGATTGCGAGTTCGGCCTCGTCCAGCGCCGCTACGGCGCCGAGCCGCTCGGCCTGCTGCGCTGGAACAAGGTGACGTTTCCCAACCTGCTCGCAGGGCTCGGCGCGCGCTTCGAAGGGCTCGGCACGCGGGAGCAGACCGAACTCGGAGTCTTCGACCTGGGCGAATACCGCGTCCGCGACACTCGCTACGACCTCAGCATGCACACGTTCGTGTACCGGCACCAGGCGGAGCCCGGCGAGCTGATCGGCAAGGTGAGCGCGCGGCTCGGCTATCTCCGCGGCAAGCTCGTCGACGACTTGGCGACTGCCGAGAAGGTCTTCGTCTACAAGCACGCCGGCCTCGACGACGCCGCGATGCGCGCCCTGCATCGCGCGCTCCGGGTCTACGGGCCGGTGCGGCTGCTGTGCGTGACGAGCGCCGGAGAGAAGGCGGCCGGCCTACTGCAAACGCCCGTCGGCACGGCGGTCAAGCTGGACGAGGACCTCTACGTCGGCATCGTCGCTCGTTTCGGCAACGCCAGCGGCGCGTGGAACATCGCGTTCCCGGACTGGGTCGCGATCTGCTCGGCGGTGGCGGCAGACGTCCATCGATAGGGGGCGCTGCCCATGCCGTTTGCGCAATCTCGTGCTAACAGGCGGCCGCTCGGAACAACCTTCTCGGTGGAGACAGCAATGGCCAGTTTGCCCGGGTTCCTGACGACGCAGGCCAACAAACTTCGCTTCCGGTATTTCTACAAGGCCCCGGTTCCGGTCGACCTCGGCGCCGTGCACGAACTCCGCAACGACGCGTTTCCGCAGGGCGCGCCGGACTGCTGGCTGGACCGCGTCGACGCTGTGGACGAGATCGAGCGGCGCCTCCGGCGCGGAAAGATCACGCAGGCGCAGGCCGAAGCCTGCCGCTTCTGGATCGAGAACGGCTATTTCGTCGTGTCGAACCTCATCGACGACGCAACGCTCGACGCCGCCTGGGCAGCCTACGAGCGCGCGCTGGAGGACGGCACTTTCGGCGAGGCGCGCTACGCGCCGGGGTCGAACGAGCTGCGCGAGCGCGAGCTCGACCCGCACCTCAAGCTGCCCGAAGTCAGGGCGCTCCAGCACCATCCGGCGGTGCTGGCGTGGACCGATCTTTTCTTCGACCGCAGGACAGTGCCGTTCCAGACGATCATGGGACACGCCGGCTCCCAGCAGCGGGCGCATTCCGACTCGATCCACATGACAACCTATCCGCTGGGCTACCTCGTCGCCAGCTGGCTAGCCTTCGAGGACATTTCGCCCAACAGCGGTCCGCTGGACTACTATCCCGGCAGTCACAGGCTGCCCTACCTGCTGAGCGCCGAAGCCGGGATCGCGCAACGCGAGTTCAAGGAGAAGGGCTACGGCATCTACCACGAGCGCTACGAGCCCATGATCGAGGAAGCCTGCCGAAGCGCGGGGCTGAAGCGGCAGGTGTTCCACGCCAAGAAGGGCGACATCCTGTTCTGGCACGCCAACCTCGTGCACGGCGGCACGCCGCGTACTAATCCCAAGCTCTCGCGCAAGGCCCTGGTCTGCCACTATTTCGCGGAGAGGGTGGTCACCTATCACGACCTTTCCGGCAATCATTCCCGGCTGCACAAGGATGGGATGTACGCGCCGCTCTCGGTCTGATTACTCCGCCGCGCGGCGCTGCTGGTAGCCCAGTCTCGCATTCAACTCGTCGAGCAGCACGCGGGCGGCCTGCGTGACCGGCGTGCCGGGCGGGAAGATCGCGGCAGCGCCGGCGGCGCGCAGCGCGGCGAAATCGGCCGGCGGGATGATGCCGCCGACGACGATCATGATGTCGGGGCGGCCCTCGCGCTCCAGCGCCTCGCGCAGGGCCGGCACCAGGGCGAGGTGCCCGGCAGCCAGCGTCGACAAGCCGATCACGTGGACGTCGCTGGCGATGGCGTGCTGAACTGCCTCGTCCGCGGTGGCGAACAGCGCGCCGACTTCGACGGCGAAGCCGAGGTCGGCGAAGCCGGAGGCCACGACCTTCTGGCCGCGGTCATGGCCGTCCTGCCCGGCCTTGCAGACGTAGACCTTTGGCGGGCGGCCGTCGTTCTCGGCGAAGGCCGAGACCAGGCCGCGCATCTCCATGATCGCGTCGGTGTCGCCGGCGGTCTTGCGGTAGATGCCGGTCTGCACCTGCGGCACGGCGGCGCTCGACGCGTTGCGCGAGGG
>CAXTQM010000078.1:0-8759 GCA_964246205.1 uncultured Beijerinckiaceae bacterium
GCTGTGCAGCGGGTTGTCGTCAGACGAGGCGGCGGCGTAGGCCGCCACGGCGGCGGCGGGGAACGGCCCGTAACGGTGCGGCGTGAGCGCCTCGCCCTGCCGCGGCGCCGCGCTCACGCCGCCACCGCCGCGGTCGAGAACAGCCGCAGGATGGTCTCGACGCGCACCACCTGCGTGCCGTCGGCCGCGGCGACCATGCCGGCGAGGACGAGCCGTTCAGGCGCGGCTTCGCGGCGTGCCTCGAGCCGCAGCTCGTAGCTTTGCCCGACCGACAGCGCCGCGAGGTACTCGAACGTCTGGGCTTCGTGCACCGGCACGAGCTCGGGCTCGGAGGCCATCGTCAGCAAAGCGTCGCGCACCGCGGGCGCGGCCAGCCAGCGCATCGGGAAGGTCGCCGGCACGCCGTCGCCCGGCAGCATTCCGGTGGCGGCGCGGAAGGCATCCACGGCAGCGCGATCCGCCGTGACGGCGAAGGACCCGAGCGGTGTCACGCCGCCTCGCGCAGCACCAGCACGGCGTTGATGCCGCCGAAGGCGAAGGAGTTCGACATGGCGGTCTGTATGCGCATCGGCCGAGCCGTGTTGGGGATCGGGTCGACCGGGCACTTCTCGTCGGTCATCTCGAAATTGATGGTTGGCGGGGCGATCGAATCCCGCATGGCGCTGAGCGTCACCACGAGTTCGAGCGCGCCCGCGGCGCCGAGCCCATGGCCGTGGATCGGCTTGGTCGAGGACAGCGGCAGCGTCCGCGCACGCTCGCCGAACACCATGTGGAGCGCCGCCGATTCCGTGGAATCGTTGACCACGGTGGCCGTGCCGTGGGCGTTGACGTAGTCGATCGTGTCGGGCGCGGCTTCGGCATCGGCCAGCGCCATGGCGATGGCGCGGGCGGCGCCGTTGACGTCGGGCGCCACCGGATCCTTGGCGTCGGTCGTGGTGCCGTAGCCGGCGATCTCCGCCAGCGGCTTGCCCCCGCGCGCCTTGGCGTGCTCCTCGGATTCGAGGATGAACACCGCCGAGCCGGCGCCGAGCACCATGCCGTTGCGGTTCTTCGAGAACGGACGGCAGAGGTCGGGAGTCATCACCCGCAGCGCCTCCCAGGCGAGCATGGCATTGTTGGTGATGTGGTCCTCGGTGCCGCCGACCACGGCGACGTCGACCATGCCCGCGCGGATCATCTGCACGCCGATGCCGATGGCCTGCGTCGACGAAGAGCAGGCCGAAACCACGGCGAAGCTCGGCCCCTGCATGCCATAGCGCATCGACAGGTTGGCGGGACAGGCGCTCGGGATCAGCTTGGGCACCATCAGCGGATGCGGCCGGCCCTTCTTGATGAGCGAGAGGTGGATGCCCTCTTCGATCGTGATCATGCCGCCGATACCGGTCCCGACGATCGTCGCGGCGCGGGGGCCGAAGCGCTTGTCGCGGTCGTAGCCGGCCTGGAGCATGGCCTCGTCGGCGGCGACGAGCAGGTATTGCGTGACCGGGTCGCAGAACGGCAGCACCGCCTTCTCGAGGCGCGCCGCGCCGTCGAAGCCCTGGACCTGCGCGGCGATCTTGATGCGGCCGCGGTACTCGTAGGGAAACACCGGCGGCGTGATGCAGGACCGCCCGTCGCGAGCGGCGGCCCACAAGACCTCCGCGCCGACGCCGGCGGCGGACACGGCGCCCATGCCCGTGACCACCACACGCTTCGTCGAGGCCATGCGGTCTACTGCTTTTCTTTGATGATGTAGCTCGCGATCGCGTCGATCAGCTGGCTGACGTTCTTGGCGTCATGAAAGGGGCCGTCCATGGGAATGTAGACGTCGAACTTGTCCTCGATGGCCGTGAGGATCATCACGATGTCGATCGACTTGAGATCGAGGCTCTCGATGGTGGCGTCGGGCGTCACTTTATCGCGATCGATCATGCCTTCTGTAACGATCGTATCGATGATCTTCTCGACCAGCTCGTCGTGTCCGGCGGCGGTCGTCCCGACCTTGGCCGCCACATCGGTTTCGCCGGCCTCGCTTTTGGTATCCACCAATGGCTCCCACTCGTCGGCTTCGCCTCGTCCACTCCGACCGCGAGCCGGCAGCACCGAGGAGGTTTCTCTTATCGGTCCAGCGGCCGGCGGGGGGTTGTCCGGCAGGGCTCACCGCGGCCGCCCAATCGGCGACGCTTCTGCCTAGTCGAAAGCGATTGTGAAGGGAAGGCCCCCGCTCGTGGGGCCGCCCACCGACGACAGAGGCGCCAACGCTACGAAGCGCCCTGCTTGGAGCGGGTGACCGCGAGGCTCCCAGCTTCGGAAAGCAGCCGCTTCAGCTCTGGCTTGCACGAGCCGCAATTGGTGCCGGCCTTGAGCTTGGCGCCGATAGCGTCAACCGACGTTGCGCCCTCCTTGATCGCCGCCATGATCCGCCCTTCCGGCACGCCGAAGCAAGCGCAGACGTTGGGACCCTCGTCGGCCGCTCCGTCGAGCCGCTTGCCGGACAGCACCACACGCCGCATCTGCTTGTCGATGCTCTCGGCGTTCCACGCATCCTCGAGGATCGACCATTTCGGCGGCTCCGCTGCGGGCGCCAGGAAAAGGCCGCCAACGAGGCGATCGCCGGCGATCAGGGCGGTGCGGGCGATGCCGCGACGGATATCGAGGTAGCGCAGCATGTCGGTCTCGCCCGCGGCTTTCGCCACGACGGCCAGAAGGTCGGCGCCGTCACCGTCGGTATCGACGCGCGCGGCGAAACCGCCGGCGATCGCCGTCCAGGCCCAATAACTGGTGCGCGGCAGGTGCAGGCGGCTGCGCGACAGCAGGAAGCCTGCGCTCCGCATCGTCACCGGCGCGATGGCGACCGGGGTTGCCTTGGAGTCGGGCTGGCCCGAAACC
The DNA here is from genome assembly GCA_964246205.1 of uncultured Beijerinckiaceae bacterium. Classification (GTDB taxonomy): domain Bacteria; phylum Pseudomonadota; class Alphaproteobacteria; order Rhizobiales; family Beijerinckiaceae; genus RH-AL1. Next base: position 2,869 of record CAXTQM010000078.1, read on the forward strand.
GGGTCGACAATGGCGTGGACCATGGAGCCGGTCCGGGCGTCGCTCGCCGTCTCGTCGTTCCAGTGCATCGGCACGAACACGGCGCCGCGCTCCTGGCCGTTGCTGAACATCACCCGGTAGGTACCGCCGCCGTGATGGTTGGTGAGGCGCGCGAGGCCGCCGTCCTGCAGGCCGAAGCGCTTGGCGTCGTAAGGATGAACCGAGACGAACGGCTCGGGCAGGTGGCTGCCGAGCCGCGGCGACAGGCCGGTGCGGGTCATCGTGTGCCACTGGTCGCGGATGCGGCCGGTGTTGAGCAGCAGCGGGAACGAGGCCGAGACCTGCTCGGCGAGTTGCGGCGGCGCCGGCGCCACGAACTGCGCCCTGCGGCTGGCGGTGAAGAACCCGCCGGCGGCGAAGAAGCGCGGTACACCGCCGCCGCCCGAGGGCCGCGGCCATTGCACCGGCGCCATCCGGTCGTAGAGCGTCTGGCCGATGGCACCGAAGCTGCCGATGTCGAAATCGCGCGTGCCGGCGTTCTCGAAGCCCGACAGCGCGGAATGCTCGGCGAAGACGTCGCGCGGCGACCGGAAGTCGAAGCCGGAGAAGCCGAGCCGCTTGCCGAGCTGGCTCACCGCCCACCAGTCGGGCTGTGCCTCGCCCACCGGCTCCAGGAAGCGGCGCTGGCGCGAGATGCGGCGCTCGGAATTGGTCACCGTGCCGTCCTTCTCGCCCCAGGCCTGCGCCGGCAGGCGAACGTGCGAGCCGCTGTTCAGCGTGTCGTTGGAGCGAACGTTCTCCGACACGACGAACAGCTCGAGCTTGCGGAACGCCGCCTTGACGTCGCCGGTCTGCGGCAGGCTCACGGCGGGATTGGTGCCGATCACCCAGAGCGCCTTGATCGAGCCGGCGTCGATCGCCTTGACGATGTCTGTGATGATGAGGCCGGGCGCGCGCACCATGTTGGGCGCGTTCCAGAAGCGACCGACGCGGTCGATGTCGGCCTCGGTGAAGCCCATGTGCGCAGCGAGCTGGTTGGCGAGTCCGCCGACCTCGCGGCCGCCCATGGCATTGGGCTGGCCGGTCAGCGAGAAAGGTCCGGCGCCGGGCTGGCCGATCCGCCCGGTGGCGAGATGGCAGTTCAGGATGGCGTTGACCTTGTCGGTGCCCTGCGCCGACTGGTTGACGCCCTGGCTGTAGAGCGTGACCACGCGCTCCGTGCTCGCCCAGCGGCGGTAGAAACGGGCGACGTCCTCCGCCGACAGCCGCGTGCGCAGCGCCACGGCGGCGACGTTGGGCGCGATGGCGCGGGCCGCCGCGAGCGTGGCGGCGAAATTCTCGGTGTGGGCCTCTATGTAGGCGTGGTCGAGATGGCCGTTGTCGGCGAGGTGCACGAGCAGACCGGCGAACAGGGCGGAATCCTGTCCCGGCGCAATGCCCAAGTGCTGCTCGGCGTCCTCGGCTGTCGCCGTGCGCCGTACGTCCACCGTAATGAGCGCAGCACCGCGCTCCTCGTGCGCCTTCATCATGCGCTGGAACAGTACGGGATGGCACCAGGCGGCGTTGGAGCCGACCAGCACGAAGAGATCGCCGCCGTCGAGATCCTCGTAGCAGCCCGGCACCGTGTCCGAACCAAACGCCCGCTTGTGGCCGGCGACGGAGGACGACATGCACAGACGCGAGTTGGTGTCGACGTTGGCCGAGCCTATGAAGCCCTTCATCAGCTTGTTGGGGACGTAGTAGTCCTCGGTGAGCAACTGGCCCGAAAGGTAGAAGGCCACTGCGGCCGGACCGTGGGTGTCGATGACGCGCCTATAGCCCGCTGCGACATGGTCGAGAACCTCGTCCCAGGACACGCGGCGACCGTTCACCTCGGGGTAGAGCAGGCGCGTCGCGGGATCGAGCGTCTCCCCGAGCGCCGAGCCCTTGGAGCACAGCCGCCCGAAATTGGCGGGATGCTCCTTGTCGCCGGCGATGCCGGCTCCGCCCCTGCCGTCGGGCGTGGCCAGCACGCCGCAGCCGACGCCGCAGTAGGGGCACGTGGTACGGACCGCGTCCGCCATGATGCTGTCCCTAGTACACGTCGGCCTGGTAGCGCCCGCTCTTCTTCAGGTTGGCGACGAAGCCCTTGGCTTCGTCGGGCGCGAGCCGGCCCTCGTTGGCGACGATCTCGACGAGCGCCTTGTCGACGTCGCTCGCCATGCGCTTGGCGTCGCCGCAGATGTAGAAGTGCGAGCCTTTCTCCAACCAGGTCCACAGCTCCTTGGCGCTCTCGCGCATCTTGTCCTGGACGTAGGTCTTCGGCGTCTCGGCATCGCGCGACCAGGCTAGCGAGATCTTCGACAAGGTGCCGTCCTCCAGGAAGCTCTCCATCTCGTCCTCGTAGAAATAGTCGGCCGCGCGGCGCTGGTGGCCGAAGAACAGCCAGGCGCCGCCCTTCGAGTCGGCGGCCTTGCGATCGTGCAGAAAGGCGCGGAACGGCGCCACGCCGGTCCCGGGGCCGACCATGATGATCGGCACCTCTGTCGAGGACGGCAACGCGAAGTTATGGGCCTTCTGCACGTAGGCCTTGATGCGGCTGCCGGGCGGGAGATCCTCCGCGAGCCACGTCGAGGCGACGCCATGGCGCGTGCGCTCGCCGATCGTGTAGCGCACGTGGTCGACCGTCAGCGTGACAAAGCCTGGCGTGGCGTTGTGCGACGACGAGATCGAGTAGAGACGGGGTTGCAGCGGGTCGAGCGACTCGATGAAGGCCTCGGGGTCGGGCCGGAGATTCGGGAATTTTTCCAGCACGCCGAGCACGTCGAGCGTCGACACGTCGCCGTCGGGATCCTCGCCCTTGGCGAGCAGCTTGGCCTTCACGCGCCGCTCGCCGCCGGTGATGTAGGTCACCAGCTCGAACAGCGAGTCCGGCGCGGTCCCGAGCGACATCTCGCTGGTCAGCACCTCGACGATGGTCCTGTCGCCGATTGGGAAGTCACGCGGGGCGCCGATCGCCGCGACAACCGCATCGACGAGCCCAGAGCAATTCGTCGGGAAGAGGCCGAAGGAGTCGCCGACGACGTATTCGATGCCGGATCCGCGCAGATCGATGTCGATGTGGTAGGTCGACTTGGCGGACTCGGCCTTGTTGAGGCGACGCCGGCCCTCGAGGATCACCTCGGTCGGATGGGCGCGGGAGTAGCCCGGCCGCGCGTCCTCGACCTTGTCCTCGACCTTCGCCCCGGCGGCCTCGCCGTCCTTCTTGGCGGCCGGCGCGGCGCCGACTTCGGCGAACAGCTCCTTGACCTTGCGCGCCGTCTCCTTGCCGCCGGGCACGCACAGGTTCAGCGCCGGCTCCTTGCCGTCGGCGATCGCCTTCGAGTAATTGTGGCAGTCGTAGCCGCACTGCCCGCAATCCTGCTGCGCCATCGCGGCCATCAGCTTGCGCTGGATCGGCTTTCCTTCCGCGAGCTCCATGCGCTCGGCCATTGGCATCGCCGGGTCGTGCCAAGGCGCGCTGTCGTCCTCCTCGGCCATGCCGGCGTCGGCGGCGCTGATCGGCTGGGCGTCGCCCGCCTGAGGCGCGACGAAGCCGGCGAAGAACCCGTTCAGCCAGGCGCGCTGCTCCTCGGAAAACGGCGCATTCTCTGGGATGAAGGGAGCCACGGTGGGAGTGGGAGCTTGAAAGCTCATGCGTCGACCTCGTCGGCGAAGGACTTGATCGCGTCGATCTCGTGCGACGCGGCGAAGGCGTGAAAAGTCTGTCCAGGGCCGCTGCGCTTAGCGAGGTAGCCCTTCAGCACGCGCTCGATGACCTGCGGGGCTTCGGTTGCCTTGACGCTGGAATAAAGCTCGCGGCCGATACCGGCCGTGTCGGAAAAACCGCCGCCGACGAAGACTTTGTAGCCGTCGACGGTGTCACCGTCCTCGTTGATCGGCACGCGCACGCCGATGAGGCCGATGTCGCCAATATAGTGCTGGGCGCAGCTGTTCTTGCAGCCGGTGACATGGATGTTGACCGGCGTGTCGAGCGCGACCTTCGGCTCGCACCACGCGGCGACCTGCTCGGCATTGAGCTTGGTCGCGGCATTGGCGAACTTGCAGCCCTGCGAGCCGGTGCAGGCCACGAGCCCGGCGCGGATGGATGAGGCCCGCCACTCGAGGCCGGCAGCCTCGATGCGCGTTTTGGCCTCCTCGACCTTGCTGTCGGGGATGCCGGAGATGAGCAGGTTCTGCCAGACCGTCAGCCTGATGTCGCCGTCGCCGAAATCGCGCGCGATGTCGGAGATCGCGTACATCTGCTCGGTGAGCATCTTGCCCACATGCAGCACCACGCCGATGTAATTCAGACCCGGCTGCTTCTGCCTGTGAACACCGATATGGGCCTGCCGGTCCTGCGTCGGGCGCGGCAGCATCCATTTCTCTTCGACGCGCAACAGCTTCGTGCCAAGCTTCAGCTCGACGGCCTCGACATATTTGTCGAAGCCCCAATCGTCGAGCACGTACTTCATCCGCGCCTTGTTGCGATCGCTGCGGTCGCCGCTGTCGACCAGCACCCGCACGATGGCGTCTGCCACCTTGGTGGCGTCGCGCGGCGGCAGGATCACGCCGGTGTAGCGCGCCAGATCCTTGTGGCCGCTGATGCCGCCGATCATCAAGCGGTAGTAGATGCCGTCGAGGATGCCCGGGGCGCCCATCACCTCGACCGCCTGGAAACCGATGTCGTTGGTGTCCTCCAGCGTCGGCACCGGGCCGCCGCCGTCGAAGGCCACGTTGAACTTGCGCGGCAGCGCGTACATCACCCGGTTGTTGAGGATGTGGAAGTGCCAGTCGCGCGCGTGAGGGCGCGTGTCGAGCAGTTCGCCCGGCGCGATGCCGGCGGTGGCGTCGCCGGTGACGTTGCGGATGTTGTCGCCGCCCGAGCCCTTTGAGGCGAGCCCGAGATCGACGATGCGTTCGTAGACCTCGACGCCGTGCCGCGCGGGGATCTCCCGAAGCTGGAAGTTGGCGCGGGTGGTGACGTGCGCGTAGTGCCCGGCGCAATCGTCGGCGAGCCTGGCCAGGCCGGCGAGCTGCCAGTAGCTGAGGATGCCGTTGTGGATCCGCAGGCGGCACATGAAGGCGTCCTGCGCCGGCGCGACGTAGAACAACCCGAAATATTTCATTCGGAACGTGTCGCCGCCCTTGGGGAATTGGTCGTTGGCGGCGATCTGCTTCAGCGTCTCGTAATCGTCGAGCGGATGTTTCTCGCGCTTGCCCTTCTCGATATCGGTGAGTTTCTTGCCCTTGGCCTCCTGCGCGGCCATCGCAAGCAGCATCGGCGCGTCGGGCCCGCTCGGCACGGCCTTGCCGCCCGACGAACCTTCCGCCTTCAGCCGCCCGACCTGGATGCCCGAGGTGAACCCCTCGAGATACCGCTTCTGTTCGGACGTGAATTCGCCGCCCATCACTCGTCCTTCAGCAAAGAAAAGATTTACGGGCCGCCACGGGCCCGATGCGGAGCTTGCGATGGGCTGCAAGAGGCATGCCGAGAGCGGGCGGGCGTACGTCAGAAGGACAGTTCGTCTCGCTATTGCAGCGCAGCACGATTGTTCGGCACGTTAGGCTGTTTCCTAGGCAGATCACGGGATCGCGCTCGATACGCCGAAAGGGCGCCTTGAGGCCAAGCGGACTTGACAAAACACGTCGGCGCTGAAGCCGGTGGTTGCCCTGCCCGGCTCCGCGCTTTATAGCCCGCCCTTCGCGCGCAATCCGACACCCCTGGAGGCGTGGGCGCGAGACGACAACACCAGACACTAGGAACACCAGATGGCCGAAGCGAAGTCTTTGGCGGCCTCGGTGCGCAGCTCGGTCGGCAAGGGGGCCGCCCGCAGCGTACGCCGTGAGGGTCGCATTCCAGGCGTGATCTATGGAGGCGGCGAGAAGCCGAC
>CAXTQM010000079.1:0-3892 GCA_964246205.1 uncultured Beijerinckiaceae bacterium
CGGCCGCCGCCGGCATTGTAGGCGGCGAAGGTGAGGATGTAGGAGCCGTTCTGCTCGGCGAGCAGCTCGCCGAGATGCGCGGCGCCGAGCTGGGCGTTGAACGCGGCATCTGTCAGCATGCGGGAGGCGTCGAACGTCAGGCCGGCCTTGGTGGCGGTATGACGCGCCGTCGCGTCGATCATCTGCATCAGGCCTTTCGCGCCAGCCTTGGACACCACCGCCGGCATGAAGGCGCTCTCCTGCCGCGCAATGGAATAGACCACGGGCGCTGGCGCCGAGCCCTGCAGCGCGTCGTAGCGTGGGATGCCGAACGTCGGATAGGCGAGCTGGTCGAGTGCGAAGCCATGCTGACCCATCAGCTTGCCGATCGTGAGGGCGAGATGGGCGTCGCCCTGAGCCTGGATCACGCCGGCCAGCGCCGCGAGCTGGCGCTCGTCGCGCGAGGCGCCGGCCATGTCCGATGCCAGCGCGGTTGCGGAATCCTTGTCGCCCGCGGCGTAGAGCAGTTCGACGCTGCGCACCGCCTCGTCACGCTCGCCGCCGACCGCCTCGCGGACCGGCGCGTGCAGCGGGTCCTCGGAGAGGCCCAAAGCCTGGCGAGCGAGCTGGCCGTAGAAGGTCGCGCCGTAGTCGGCGGCCTTGCGGTAAAGCGCATCGGCCTTGGCGATGGCGTCGGGCGCCATCACGGCGGCGGCGGTACGACCTTGCCAATAGGCGATGCGGGCGATCGATGTCGGCGTCTCCGCCAGCTTGGCGGCCTGGTCGAAATGGAAGGATGCGCGCGGCGGGTCGTTCATGAAGCGCAGCGCGATCCAGCCGGCGTGGAACTCGGCGTCGATCCGATCCTCGTTGGAAGCCGGCGAGGCGGTGGCGCTGATGACGTAGGCGGCGTTGATGTTGCCGTTGTCGAGCAGCTTGCGCGCCAACATCCGGCGCTCGACCCACCATTCGTCGCCGTCGATCAGCGCGGAGCGGTCGCGCGGCGCCGATTGCATCAAATTGGCCGCGTCCATCAGCTTGTCGGCCCGGCGCAGCGTCTGCACCTCGGCGAGGAGCAGGCCTGGATCCTTACGCAAGGACTCCGGCACAGCGGCGATGGCCTTGTCGCTCGAGGCCTCCGCGATCACCGCGGCGCGGGCCTTCTCGAGCGCCACGACATCGGGGCCGGCGGAGACGGCGTAGCGCAACGCGGCGCCGACCTGCTCCTTATACATCAGCCGATCAGCCTTGTACTTGTAGTCGCCGCGCGTGAGGTCCACCCCGAAGTCGGTCTTGAGCCGCGCTTCGAGAAAGGGCTGGAGGTCGCTCTCGCGGAACAGAGCGCGCGCGAGCTTGGTGCCTTCGGCCACACGCCCGGCGGCCTTCAGCGCCTTGGCCAGCGCGTACTTGCCCACCGCGGTGACCGGCGCGGCCGTTTCGTAAAACCGCATGACGGCGTCGGGCGCTTGCATGCGCGCCGTCCGCGCCTCTTCCTGGTGGCGGAACCAGGTCGGCGTCGGCCACCCGACATGGCTGCGTTGGAAGGCCTGCAGCCTGTCGAGGCCGATCTTCTGCGGCACGTCGCGCAGCGCCACCCATTCCAGCGCCGTGCGCACCAGCGGATCGGAGATGCGCGCGGTCAGGGCGTCGCCGGCGACGAGGTTGTCGGCGCGATAAGCGGCGATGGCGTCGCCGATGTTGGCGGGGTCGTATCCGAGCGCGCGGATGCGCTCGTCGGAGAGCGCGGCGACATAGGCCTGCTTCAGCGCCGAGGCGTCCTGGGCGGCCTGCGGCCTGTCGAGCACCGGGCCCGGCTGCGACGCGGTAGCGGGTGCGACGGCGATCTGCGTCGGCTTGCCCGCGGAGTGCCACCAGCCGAAATGCAGGTAGGCCTCGCGCAGCGACGAGCCGGCGTGCTTCAGCACCAGACTGGTGCCGTGGAACACCTCGACCCAGCCGGGGACGCGCGCATCGCCGACCCGCACCGGCATCAGCGCCGCGGCGCAAAGTGCCGTCGTTGCGAGCAGGATGAGGCCGCGACGTTTCCCGATCATCGAACGATGTTACTCCCGCGCTGGTTAACTCGGAATTTACGATCCGCGCGTTCGCGCGCCTCGTGTTGCCCCCGTGCGTCACGTTGCGTTCCGCCGACGACCCGCTATGTCTGTCGCCCCCGGCGGGCTCCGGCTCGCGAAGGCGTGATGGAGCCGGAGGAATGCGGCACCCTAAGGGCGGCGGCATGGGGCTGGGTTGAAGCCGGTGCAAGCCGGGAAGGGCGATCATGGCGGCGGGTGCAGGGTTTAGAGGATCGATCACGGCGCTTGTGACTCCGTTCAAGGGTGGTGCGTTCGACGAAGATGCCCTCCGCGCCCTTGTTGCCTGGCAGATCGAGAGCGGCACGCACGGCTTCGTGCCGGTCGGTACGACCGGCGAAGGGCCGACGCTGTCGCACGACGAGCACCGCCGCGTTGTCGAGGCCTGCATCGATGAGACGAAGGGGCGCGCCGTGGTGATCGCCGGCGCCGGTTCCAATTCCACGCAGGAGGCGCTCGAGCTGGCCCGCCACGCCGAGAAGGTCGGCGCGGACGGCGTGCTCGTCGTCACGCCGTACTACAACAAGCCCTCTCAGGAGGGGCTCTACCGCCATTTTAAAGCGGTCAACGACGCGATCGGCATCCCGATCGTGATCTACAATATTCCGCCGCGCTCCGTGGTCGACATGTCGATCGAGACGATGCAGCGGCTCTACGCGCTCAAGAACATCGTCGGCGTCAAGGATGCCACCGCATCGCTGGCGCGGACGGCGCAGCAGCGCGCCGCGCTTGGCCCCGACTTCATTCAGCTATCGGGCGAGGACATGACGGCGTTGGCGGTCATGGCGCACGGCGGCCACGGTTGCATTTCCGTGACGTCCAACGTCGCGCCGCGCCAATGCGCCGAGATGCAGGAGCATTGCCTCGCGGGCGACTTCCGCGCCGCCCTGGCGATACAGGACAAGCTGATGCCGCTGCATGCCGCGCTGTTCGTCGAGCCCAACCCCGCCGGCCCGAAATGCGCGCTGGCCGAGCTCGGCCGCATCGGCGACGAGGTGCGCCTGCCCATGGTGGTTGCGAGCGCCGCCCCCCGCGCCACCATCCGGCAGGCTATGGTGCACGCCGGCATCCTGAACTGAACGCCGCGATGGCCGCCAAGGAAGAGCGCTACAAGATCGCCGCCGACAACCGGCGTGCCCGCTTCGACTACGAGCTCGGCGAGACCTTCGAGGCCGGCGTGATGCTCGTCGGCACCGAGGTGAAGGCGCTGCGCACCGGCAAGGCCACCATCGCTGAGAGCTACGCGTCCGTCGAGCGCAACGGCGAGATCTTCCTCATCAACGCAAACATCCCCGAGTACCTTCAGGGTAACCAGTTCAACCACGAGCCCAAGCGCCCGCGCAAACTGCTGTTGCACGCAAAGGAAATCACCAAGATCGCGATGGGCGTCGAACGACAGGGCATGACCATCGTGCCGCTGCGCATCTACTTCAACGAGAAAGGCAGGGCCAAGATCGCAATCGCGCTCGGCAAGGGCAAGCAGCTGCACGACAAGCGCGAGACCGACAAGCAGCGCGACTGGCAGCGGGAGAAGAGCCGGCTGATGAAGAACGGCTGAGGCTCAGGTCGAACCATCCAAGAAGACGCGGATGTCGGCGAACACCTTGTCGAACATAGTCTCGGTGAGCAGGCCGGTATTTGTGTTGTAGCGCGAGCAGTGAAACGAGTCGAACAGGGTCACCGAGCCGGCGGTCTCGCGCGCGAGTTCATGGTTACGGCCGTGCCCGAACGGCACGGCGGCCAGCCGGCCAGCGAAGGCGCGCACTACGCTTTCGTGAGCGACGCGTCCGAGGGCGGCGATGGCGCGCAGATTGGGCATG